>JAGRMX010000171.1 GCA_020441025.1 Leptospiraceae bacterium | reverse complement strand
TTGAATAGCGGGAAAGGCGATCTGGTGGCTGCCAGTGTTACCATGACCCGCGATCGTGTGGAGGAGTTACAATTTACCGAACATCTGGCTTTGACCCGGCAGGTGTTGGTGCAACGCCGACCGGGATACAATCCCACACCTCCGGGTAAGTCGGAAACCGCGTCTGAAGAACAGAATGCCGCATCGGATGAAACGGCGTCTACACGGGATACCGTCGCCAATCGGAGTACGGGCGATCAGTCGACCGATCAGAACGCAAATTCGGGTGATGCTTCAGCGAGCAATGCGCAGGATGAAGCAAACGAAGGCGGACAGATCGAGTCGCCTCTCGGAGAATTATTGGCGGAAGATCTCGAAGCCGATCCGGATACGACGGAGGATGTCGATGCGGAGTCCGAGGATGAGCAAGTCAATGAAAAACAACTGGTAGCCGATGTGGGCAGCCATGGTCGCATTTTATTCATCGGTCAGGGTGAAGAGAGCCAGTTTATCCGCGATCCGATTGAATTGATCGGCAAGACGGTGCATGTGCGGCGCGGCTCCGTATACTACCAACGTCTGAAGAATCTGGAGCAGGAAATTGGCGGTGAAATTAATATCGTAACCGTGCCCGGCGACGTGGTGACCGAGGAGCTGATTCGCAAGGTTCATACCGGTGAAATCGATTATACCATCGCGGACGAACAAACCGCGTTGATCAATCGAGCTTATTATACCCAGCTGGATGTTTCCGTGCCCATCAGTTTCTCACAACGCATAGGCTGGGTGGTGCGCAAGAATTCGCCGGAGTTATTGAAAGAAGTGAACCGTTGGTTGCGGGAAACCAAGAACAGCGGTACGCTGGCCGTCATTCATAATCGATACTATCGCGATCCGCGGGGATTTGTGCAGCGGGTGGAGAGTGAATACTATTCCGAAACCGGCAGTAAACTCTCCATATATGATGATCAAATTAAAGCCGCCGCAAAAAAGATCGACTGGGATTGGCGTCTGCTGGCGTCTTTAATCTATCAGGAATCGCGCTTTAATCCCAATGCGCGTTCCTGGGCCGGCGCTACGGGCCTCATGCAGCTGATGCCCGCGACTGGTCTCGAAATGGGCGTCACCCAACTGCATGATCCCACGCAAAACATCAGCGCGGGCATAAAGTATCTGGCCTTGCTGAAAGAACGTTTTCAACACATTGAAAATGAAGAAGAGCGTTTGAAGTTTATTCTGGCCTCGTACAATGCCGGACCCGGGCATGTGGAAGACGCCCAATTGTTAGCGGAAGCTTTTGATCACGATCCCAACATATGGGAAGACAACGTCGAAAAGTTTATTTTGAAATTGTCCAACCCGGATTATTATAACAATTATGGTGTGCGCTACGGGTACTGTCGGGGCGAAGAACCTTATAATTATGTGCGCGAAATCCTGGCGCGGGCCGACCATTATCGTACGTTGATAGACGATGCGGATGCGGATGCGGAGACGGTGGAGCAAGCCGAGACCGATGCGGGCGCGCCCGGCGCGAACTGATGGCTGCAGACTCTGAGCAATCGAGAACCGTAGGTTAGCCTGGCACTCACCTCAAAACTATGATTGTTTATTCAGGCAAACCGACTCAGTTCAATCGCCGTTTTTCTTTTTGGATGGACCGGAACGGCCGGCGTTTTTTTTGACCGGCGCTTTCTCGTTCTGTGCGCTTTCCGGGGAAGGTTCCAGCATGGCGTGGCGTGAATATTGATTTTTCTGGTACGCGTCAAATGCCAGAATATAAGAAATGAAAGATAAGGCTGCGGCGCCTACCGACCACAAAAAAGTCGGAATAAACAATAGATACATAAAAACGGACAGCGCCGGGGGAATGTTCAACGCCAGCGCCAGCAGCGGCCAGAGCACAACGCTGGAAAGCAGCGTGAAAAACAACACCAGAGCGGTCGTATAAATTGTGCGTCCGCTGGTTAAGAAAAACGATTTCTTAATGCTTTCTTTGAGGCCGATGCTTTCTTCCGCGAAAAACAACGGCGCGAAAATCAGACGGGCCACCAGCCAGATAAATAATAGCGCCGTGAAGATCAATCGTAGTTGAATGATCAATTCCTGCCCGGGTAGATTGACGGCCGGAAACAATAATAATCGATACAATCCATACGCAATGTAGCTGAACAGTAAAACCAGCGGATAAATTCGATAGCCGGTAAACAACAGTTTGATGCGCGCCTGGCCGTTGCGCACCAGTTCCCGGTAATACAAAATTGCTCCGGACAATATATAGCCGGTGAACGGCAATGAAAATAACATCAGAAGAATGTTCTGGTATGTGCGATCATATGTCAGGTACAGAACAAACGGTACGAGTAATGTGTGAATGATGATTAAAAGCAGGCCGGCGGATGCGTTGGCCACGAGTACCGGCATCATGAATTCGCGGGCCAGCAGACGACTCTCGCGTACATAATTGCGTATCAGCCGGGGCGCGTCTTTAAATATGAGTTTAATGCGATGCAATGTTTAATCCGTACGGCTATTGTAGCAGATTGTCCAGCAGTCGGCCGAAAATGGCGTAACCCTGTTCATTAAAATGCGCCCGGTCCAGAGTTCCATCCGGTAGGTGTTGATGGAATTCGGGGCGCAATCCCGGTGTATCGGTTCTGGATAGTTCCGGCCATAAATCCAGATACGTCACGCCGTTTATTTCCTGCGTCAGATACAACAGTTGCCAGTTATAATAGGGCACAATCGCGTTGGCCTTCCACATTATAACCGGTGGCACGCTTACCAGTATGACGCGCGATTTTCCATTACGTTTCGCTCGTTGTATAATGTTACGTGTTTCCCGCAGGGCGTCGGGCAGGCAACGTCCCTGTATCAAATCGTTGCCGCCGATGGATATGATAACATATTCCGGATTCAATGCAAGCACATCCGCATCCAGACGATTGGCCAGCGTGGGGGTACTATCACCGGCAATGCCTCTATTTAATACGGGCATAGAGGTGACATATTTCTGCAATCTGTCCGGTGTAAAAAAATGCGCGATGGAATCGCCGGTTATCACCGCCGGGGCCGTCCGCAAGCGGGCATTTTCTGTCGCGTACGTACGGCGTTGCTCTTCATAATTATGCAACCATACGGCGAACAAAAGCTGCATGCCTCCGTCGCGCCGACTGACTATATCATGGGTACATTCCATATCCGCGCGAAAGTAATCATTGCCTACTTCACTATCTCTGGCCGCGCCCGTTACGCATGACTGCATAACGATGAATAAAAATGCGAGGACGATTGTGCGAATATAATGGATTTTACAACGACCGGTCATGCCCGAATCACCCCCGGTGGTAATCCCTGATGGCGCCGGCGGCGACGCACATCACCGGCCAATTCCCGGCGACGCCGACGTCTGCGAATGCGATGGAACATGCGAGCCACAAATCCACGCGAATCTTTTTCCATGCCGTAGGTTTCAAACCATTCCAGTACCCGGGGATACACGTCGTCGATGGCGTGATCGCCCAACACCAACCCGGTGTGGCAGTAATCCACATGTGCTCCGGCTTCCGGGCCCAGCAATATGAATTCTTTTTTCTTGCTGCCGGCCTGATCATAAGCGAAGCGCACACTTTCGGGTACGGCTACATGGTCGCGCGATCCGGCGATGAACAACGACGGCACTTTTATGTTTTTTAAGCAGGATCGATAATTGGTCTGACCGTCCCTGGTGGTTTCTTTTCCGGTTTCCATCCACTGCACAAACTGACGCGCTAATCCCCGCGAAATGTTTTCGATGGCGTTCTTCATCAGTTTGCGAACGGTACGCTCGTTTACATTTTCCGGATTGAGCACCACGTCTTCAATGGGCGTATTCATCCTGCCGGCCAGAGGTGAAATGACCTGAGCGCTGAAACGAAAATCAATCAATTCGTTGATCCAGGGATAGCGGGTGAAGATACCCCATAGAGTCTGGCGCGCATGATCCAATTTACCGGGGCCCGCAATCGAGACAAATGAAGCGATATCATTGTGTCCGGGTAATTTACGACCCATGTAGCCCATGGCGATCATGCTGCCCATGCTGTGCCCGACCCAGTTGACTTTCGGCGCTCCGGTCAACTGGCGTGCTTTTTGTATTACGGCCGGAACGTCGTATTCGACGATGTCATCGAAATCAAAATCCTGATAACGGTAACGGGAAGAGTGGTACGATTTACCTACGCCGCGCAGGCTCAGCACAAAAACCGGAAAACCGTTTTGCGCCAGAAAGTATGCGAGGCTATGATCCCGATCCATATCCACACCGAATTTATTCACGGCAATACCATGCGAAAGTATGACCGGATAGGCGCCCCGACGGGGGTAGGTCGGGCGGTGAAAATGCATGGCAATGTTCCAGCCGTCTTCGGTGTGAGCGTAAAAGCGCTGATCGGAGATATCTTCCGCGCCGTAAAAGTAGTTCCATACGTTTCGAAAGAAGGGATAAAAGAGTACCAGCAATACCAGGATAATGGCAAAGACAATGGCCGCTCCCCCCGCCGCGAAAGCCGCCACTACGATCAGCGCAATCGAGGATAGAATGAACAGGGGGTTCTTTCTTCTTTTAAGTGAATCCAGCAAGACAGACTATCGGTGCGATTATAAAACCAGGAGTCAAGCGCAACATACGTCGGGAGGGAATGATTGACACCAGGCCCGTCCCTCGGATTGTTTCAGTATGTCCGCAGAATCGGGTTCAGGCCCGCGTACGGTCGTTTTTCGCGGCACTTTTTTTCAGCTCCAGTTGCCGGATCACTGGGAGCATGAAATTGTGGAAAACATCCCGGCTTTTTTTGATCCGGATGGAAACGGCGTTTTGCAAATAGCGGCCACGCGCAGTCCGTCCGGCGCGTATGACATAGCCGAACAGATGCGCACATATCTGGAGCAGAATCGACTTGAGTTTCTGGAAGATCGGGTGATGTCATTCGAGCGTCCGGATGGGTCCCGGTGTTTGGCCTGCGAATTCGTCCGGGACAATCGTTTCTGGCTGGTACATATGATTGCTCTGGGAAGCCGATTGCTGATTGTACTCTACAATGCGGACCAGGTGCCCGACGCCGCTTCCATTCAAGAAGTGGTGGGTGTAATTCAATCGGTTCAGTTTCTGGTGGAAGAGGCGACGGAATCATAAACCGACAATCGAACGGGGGCGTATAATTTCCGGCCGTGAGGCAATCAGCCCGGATGTGCTCCGGTTGCGATTCAATAAGAACGATTTTCAAGTATGAACACGAAACGTACACTGGCTCTGGCCTCCGGTCGGGGCAGTAATTTCCAGGCGGTTGTGCGGGCGATAGCGAACGGCGAACTCACGCGTTGTGAATTCGTGGGATTGATTGTCGATCGTCCGAAAACCGGCGCGGCGGATTTTGCCAGCGCACACGGCATTCCCGTATTTGAACTGGATTATAAATCATACGCGAATCGATCAGATTACGATCGGAAGTTCGCCGGAGTTGTTGGCGAAATTCAGCCCGATTTAATTCTGGCCGTAGGCTATATGCGCATTCTGAATCCGGACTTCGTACGCGAGCATAGCGGTCGCATCATAAATATACATCCGGCGCTGCTGCCCGCCTTTCCGGGAATGCACGCCCAGAAGCAGGCCTTTGAGTACGGCGTGCGGGTGACCGGCGCTACCGTACACTTTATTGACGAAGGCGTGGATACCGGGCCCATCATTGAGCAGGCTCCCGTTCGTGTGCCGAACAATTGTACATTATCCGAATTGTCGGCTTTGATTCTGGAACAGGAACATCGCATTATCGTACGGGCCGTAGCGGATTTCTGTGAGGATCGATTGCGTATACAGGGGCGACGCGTGGTTCGGCAGGCAGTCGATAGGTAAATGATTTTATGTTTATGATCATCCTGCGAGATAATCGGGTCCGTGCGGGAGTTTTGAGCAGTCTGGTAGAGCCTTTACCGTTTTTAAGTATTAGTTAATTGCAGTTAGTTCTTTAGTGTTTTTTATATAGGGAGATTGGCGATGGCGAGCATGGAAAGAGCCTTACTATCCGTTTCGGATAAGACCGGGTTGGTTGATTTTGCCAGGTTTTTGCATGAACAGAGCGTGGAGTTAATATCTACGGGGGGTACCTTAAAGGCTCTGAAAGACGCGGGTGTTCCGGCCACGGCAATTGAAGATTATACCGGCTTTCCCGAAATGATGGGCGGTCGCGTAAAAACTCTGCATCCACGCATTCATGGCGGCATTCTGGCCATGCGTGAAAATGAAACGCACCTGGCCGCCATGCGCGAGCATGATATTCCGCCCATCGACATGGTGATAGTAAATCTGTATCCTTTCGCGGCGACCATCGCCCGTGAAGATGTGCAGTTTCCGGAAGCGGTGGAGATGATCGATATCGGCGGTCCCACTTTGCTGCGGGCGGCGGCCAAAAATCACGCGCATACGGTGGTAGTGTGCGACCCGGCGGATTACAATCGTATTCAAACGCAAATGCAGGCCGGCGATATTACCGCCGACTTGAAGCGAGAACTGGCCGGTAAAGTTTTTAATCACACCGCGGCTTATGATGCCATGATCGCGGGTTATTTTAACGAGCAGGCCGACAATCGCTTTCCGGAAAATCTCACGCTTACCTATCGACGGGTGCAATCATTGCGTTACGGTGAAAACCCACATCAACAGGCGGCGTTTTACCGACCGGCGCTGGATATGGAAAAAGAAAAGCGGCGTAATCTGCAGGGCATCGAGCAATTGCAGGGTAAGGAGCTTTCGTTCAACAATCTGCTTGATACCGGTGCGGCGGTGCGCTGTGTTATGAGTTTGCCCCGGCCGGGAGCGGTAATTATTAAACATTTAAATCCCTGCGGCGCGGCGGTGGTCGCCGATAGCAAGCTTACATTTAAGGATGCTTTAAAAGATACCGAGTTGAACGACGCTTTTTTGCGCGCCCGGGCCTGCGATCCGGTGAGCGCCTTTGGCGGTATCATTGCCGTACCAACCGAACTGGACGAAGAAACCGCGCGCAGCATCGCCGAAAACTTTGCCGAGGTGGTCGTAGCGCCCGCGTTCAGCGCCGGTGCGTTGGAAGTGCTGGGCGCCAAAAAAAATCTGCGATTGCTGCGCATTCAGGATGCCGCGCGATTCTTTAAACAGGTACAGGAAGTGCGCTCCATACCGGGCGGCGTGCTGTACCAGGATTACGATTTCACTATTGCGCCGCAGAGCGATTGGAAAGTCGTCACTGAAAAACAACCGGATGCCGAAACCCTACATCCATGCCGATCCGGTGCTGGCGCTGCGTTTGCAGGATGCGGGAT
>JAGRMX010000170.1 GCA_020441025.1 Leptospiraceae bacterium | reverse complement strand
ACTATCGGGCCAACCGGATCTGATCGATCAAGACGTACCCGGCAATCAAAAGCGAGCGCTAATTCTGGAAGAACTGGAAGGCGATCAGAAATACATCAACGCTTTGATCGAATACACGGGCGGTGATCCTCCCTATCGCGGCGAGCTGCGCACATGTAAGGACGGACGATTTCGCCTGAGTTGCGTCGCACCGCTGGAGGCTATCGAAGTCTACCGTAAGTGGCTGGCGGTAGAAGTTATCCGCGCGAATTTAAGCCGGGTGCACATTAACCTGGGAAATGCATATTTAATGCAGGCCGAAATGAGCGACGACCCCGGGCCGTATCTGGAAGAAGCATTGCAACATTTTGAACACGCGGCCCTGGCGGGCGAAGCCCTGGATGCGCGTCTGGCACGATCGTATATTTTCTTACGGATGCGTCGTTATGACGACTCCTACGTTGAACTTAAAGAGATTCGATCCCGTATACCGCGGGCCAATTCACGCGAAGCGGAATTCAGAGAGCTGGCGCGTAAAACGTTGATCGGTCAGGAACGCTTCCAGGACGCCGATTGCTTTGCGGATATACGCAATATGTCCCACGGACCGCGCAGCCATTGCCAGCAAATGCAGTTCTGATCCCGTGTTCGGCCCCGAAATAAAAAATGGGCGCATCGAATCAGATGCGCCCACTTCAAATCGTCCGAATTATATCCGGATATGTCTCAGGGAGTTATTTCCGGAAGTGACGAAACTTATGGAGAGTTGATGGTTTCGGCATCGACCGGAGCGATCCCATCGTCTGCGCCGTCCCCGGAAGCGCCGGTTTCGGTCGGATCACAGCCGCCTTCTTTCTTGATATCCTGGTACATCTGCATGCCGTTCTCAAGAAATTCATCCAGATCGAAATTTTCATTCTTCTGCACCTGAACTTTTTCCCGAATTTCGTTGATGATATTCGGAGTTTCATTAAAGAAATACCGTTTCTTAAGCTCGCCCTCCGCGATCATCTTGCATGTATCCAGCGGCAAGGGGCCGATTACATCGGGTCGACGCTCACGCAAAGTTTGACAGAGTTCCAGCTTCTCTTCTTCGGTGATTTTGATTTTTCGATTCAGTTCGTGCTGAATATACAACTGAGCCAGTACCTGACGACGGTTCTGCTCGAGTATCTCTTTAATCAGCGGATCCTCATCGAATCCTTCCGACAGGGCGACCTGTTCGACAATTACGACGTCATGATATGACTTAAAAATCGATTCCGGACGCAGTTCCCGGATACCCGGACGCAGTTCTTCGATTGGCAACTTGGTGGGATCGCACATCCATACGAACAGAGAAGCTTTGTCCACTCCCGATTTCATTACAAACTGCTCGATTGCCGTGCTGTAGAAATTTTCAAAATCGGAAGTCGTAATGGTTTTATTACCGATGGTTTCAATTACTTCGCCTTCTTCGCAAGCGGTTACCAACGGCAGAGTTAACAATAACAGCACAATGGCAGGAATTTTTGTTTTCATATTCATCTCTTAATCTCCCGGAGTCCCTCAGCAAGCCGCCGCTCTGGCGGCATACCATGGACATTTCAGAATGAAGTCCACGGTCAGATGACGGTTTCGTGTTACTTTCTTATATATACCGTCTGCTGAACCCGACCCGGCTAATCTTTTTGAACAGCACCACAAACCGGAGCGCGCGCGCAAGTCAATAAAAGCCTGATCCCGGAGACAGGAATCGTCATAAATAACCGACCCCGATCGTTGACCAGCGCTACCGTTTTTGCGTGATTCAATTGGCCGAGCGCGCCGTGCGCAGTTTTCGGGATGATTCCGGAACGTCGGCGGTCTGAGCCGCGCGCTGTTCCTGGATGGGGCCGACCAGCTCTCGAAGCGCGGTTTGAATCTCTGTGAGCATGTTTTCCGGTTGTTTGATTTCCAACCGCAACCGATTGGGCGCTCCCGGGTGAATGCTCAGTCCGGGAACATGCCGCAGACAGGCGATTAAATGATTGGCCGGCACACGTACGCGTTCACCGCCTTCAATACTGACGCGCCGTTGCTCCTCCTGGTGCAGACCTTCAAAACCGCCCAGAGCCGCGAGGGCCCGAATACATTCCACATCCACAAATGTAACGGCGCTGGCCGGTGCGGGACCGAACCGATCGATCATTTCCTCCGCAATGCGTCTGACCGTCGATTCATCACGCGCGCCTTCAAAACGTTTATAGAACTCAATGCGGGAGCGCGTATCCGGGATGTATTCCTCCGGTAGATAGAAATCGGTGTTTAAATTGATGACCGGACGAACTTCCGCTTCTACCGCCTCGCCCTGCAAACGATGCACGGCATCATCAAGCAGCTTGATGTACAGCTCATAGCCTACATCCATGATAGTACCCGATTGTTCCCGTCCGAGCACATTGCCGGCGCCCCGAATTTCCAGGTCGCGCATGGCCACCTTAAACCCGGAGCCGAAATCCTGATATTCCAGAATGGTATTCAGTCTTTTTTGAGCGGTTTCGGTCAGTACCCGCCCGGGAGGATACATAAAATAGGCATACGCCTGTCGGGATGCTCGTCCTACCCGGCCCCGAATCTGATACAACTGAGAAAGACCGAATGCGTCCGAGCGATCCACAATCAGAGTGTTTACGTTGGGCATATCAATGCCGTTTTCAATTATGGAAGTAGTTACCAGCACGTCAAAGCGCGCTTCCATGAAGCGCACGAGAATATCCTCGATTTCATCTTCCTGCATGCGGCCGTGAATCACATCGATGCTCGCTTCCGGAACCAGTTCCTGTATGCGCAGAGTCATGGCCTCTATGGAATCGATCCGATTGTGTAAAAAGAAAACCTGACCATCTCTGGCCAGCTCACGCCGAATGGCTTCTCGAATCATGGTGTCGTTATCTTCCATAACATACGTCATCACCGGACGTCGTTCTCCCGGTGGAGTTTGAATGATGGATAGATCGCGGATGCCCACCAGAGACATATGCAGTGTACGCGGTATAGGCGTGGCCGACAGGGTGAGCACATCCACCAGTTCTTTATATTTTTTAATGCTTTCTTTGTGATTCACTCCAAAACGTTGCTCTTCGTCAATAACCAACAAGCCCAGATTTCGTATGTGTACGTCGTTACCCAGCAGCGCGTGGGTTCCGATCACCAGATCCAATTCGCCTCGCAACAGGCGCCCCTTGATTTCTCGAATTTCAGCCCGACTGCGAAATCGTGAAATCCAATCGACGGAAATGGGATAATCCGCGAAGCGGGTTCGAAATGTGCGAAAGTGTTGCAAAGCCAGAATAGTGGTCGGCGCGACTACCGCAACCTGGCGTCCGGCCATGACCGCTTTGAACGCGGCCCGAATCGCCACTTCGGTTTTGCCATAACCCACATCACCGCACACCAGACGATCCATAGGGCGGGCGGTTTCCATGTCCTGTTTTACCGCTTCGATGGCCGCAATCTGATCGGGAGTTTCTTCGAACGGAAAGGCGGCCTCAAATTCTTCCTGCCAGGCCGTATCCGGCGGGAACGCAAATCCCTTGCGGCTCATGCGCAGGGCATACAATCGCAATAGCTCTTCGGCGAATTCCTCGATTCGCTTTTCAACCCGTTCCTTGACGCGTTTGAATGAGGATTTGCCCAGACTGTCCAGTTTGGGCTTTTCCGTGGGCGCGATGTACCGCTGCACCATGGAAATCTGATCCAGAGGAACGAACAGACGATCTTCATCCGCGTATTCCAGTACCAGAAAATCGCGTTCCCTGCCCGCGGCGCGTACCTTTTCCAGCGCCACGAAGCGACCCACACCATGATTGACGTGTACAACATAATCGCCTTCTTTCAAATCCAGGAACGATTCGATGGGTGTGGAACCGACTCGTTTGAAACGAGAACGGCGTCGATAGGCGCGGCCAAAAATTTCACTATCGGTGAATAAATAGAAATTAAGCTCCGGAATGATGAATCCCTGTCGTTGCGGTGATTTGATGATGTACAATGCCGGCTTTTTAGTTTTACGACCCGTTCCCGGACCGTCCTTCCCTTCCAGTTCCGATTCCTCATAGTACAGCCGGATATCGAGAGACTCGCTTTGAAAGATGCCGGACAGACGTCGCATCTGTGGGGCGTACGGACTGGCTATAACTACCGTTGCGCCCGAAGAAATGACTTCCATGAGTTTTTCACGCATTTCGTGGATGCGCCCGCTGAAACCGCTGATTTCCTGAATGCCGGTAAGCTCGGAAGCCGGCGTGGACGCGTGCTCCAGTGCCTGCTCGGCATCCACCTCCGATTCAAAATGTAATCCGGGCGACGAATTGGATTCAGTCGATTCAGCCGATTCGGTGAATTCTTCTTTCGTGATGGCCTGCGACTCTGGCACCGAATCATATTCAGTTGATTTTGGTGCATCCCCGGCAGTGGCCGTCACAACCGTTCGATCCGGGTCAGAGGTGCCGGGCAGATAATCCACGAGCAATAACCCGGTCGGGACAGTTTCGGAGGAGGTGGAACCGGACAGAGCGTTCCGGGCGAGCAATTCACCCGGCGGCACACACACGATTTGCTCTTTTTCTTCGGCATACAGAGTTTGAAATTCGCGTGTGATGCGACTCATCGCTTCGCGCACCGCTCCATTGGGATAACGCACCTGGATGACATCTCCCAGAATTTGCTCCAGCGAGCTGAGCGGTTCCACCAGCCCCACGAATTCTTCCAGGCCCGGGTGATGAAACTGGGTATACAGACCATGCTGTAAGACCGCGTCCGCTCGACACCATGCCGGTCGCTCCAGTTCGGCGGGATAATCGTTTTCCAGAATGTTGATCAGACGTTGTCCGCTTTCCGCATCGAGCACGTATTCACCGGCCGGGAAGACAATCACTTCCGAAGCGCGTTCGCGCCCCAGCTGGGATTCGGGATCAAATGTTCTTATACTTTCTATAGTATCATCGAAATAGTCGATTCGCAGCGGCCATTCGCCATTCACCGGAAAGACATCCAGTATCTCTCCTTTCAAACAACACTCACCGGGCGCTTCCACTTGATCGACGCGCTCGTAACCCAGATCAATCAGTCGGCGCAATAAATCCCGGGGAGCCCATTCCAGTTCGGGGTGCAACCGAATACAGTGCCGCTCAATTACCGAGCGATCCGGCATCCGTCGCAGCAGAGCGTCCGCCGAAGTAAAAATCAACAAACGCTCTCCGTTCAGAAGGCGACTCAATACGCGCACTCTTTGAACGGCCGGAGCCCAACTCAAACCGGCGTATCGGTAGGGAATGCTTTCGTAGCCTGGAAAGTGAACAATCTGTTTTTGAGCGCCGAACCAGGCGGCCTCCGCTGCCATGCTTTCTGCTTCGGTATTGGAAGGAGCTACAACCAGAACGGATCGATTTTGTTGCAGATATAGACCGGTAACCCAGAAACTGAATGGCCCCGGAGCTACGGTCCAGGTCGAACCGATCTTTTCCGGATCGAGCGGAAACTTACGGGCATAGGATTCAAGCAGGCGCTTCACAACGAATTTACCGATTCGTTGTCAGGCCAGCGCGATCGGGTTTGAAGACAACTCTTTTCGGCTTTCGAATCTGTAAAGCCATTACAACGGGCTTTTCAGCGCCAGATCGTTCTTGATATAATCCACATATCGATCCAGGGAACGCATATTTTTGAAGCCCATGGTACGCATGATATGCCTCAAATCGATGCCCTGGCGCAGCAGATGGATGGCGAAATTGTCTCGCAATGTCTGAGCGGTAATTTTGCCTTCCAGGCCCAGTTCGTCCACCGCTCGGGCCAGAAAACTCTGGATAGTTCTACGGGCCATCGGGCCGCGCTCTCCATTGCGTCGAAGCGAAAACAGAAAGTCCCCGGGTTCTTTGCCATGTGCCTGGCGCATAATGTCGTATCGCAAAACGCCCGAAAAGATTGTACTGTGCGAAGGCTCTCCCTTTTCGTTACGGGCCGTTATGCGTAAGTTTTCCAGATCCACATCATTCACCCGCACCTGAATGACTTCCTGTAAACGCAATCCTGAGGCATAAATCAATCGAATGACCAGGCCGCATACATGATGGCGCGTATGGTGAAACAATGTTTCCAGTTCCTGAGAACTAAGGATGCGAATGGGCTCCGTGCGAGCCGGCGGCAGCGGCTGATTGAAATTCAGGTCTTTGCCGTGCAGGTCCCGATACCAGCGCTTGATAGCCGCCACTTTGACCCGCAGGGCGGTAGAGACATTTTTGCTTTCAAATAAGGCTTTGAGGTATTCGACCAGTCGATCCTCGGGTGCGTCTTCGGCGGACATGCCAAACATCTGGCTGAAATCGGCCTCGAATTTACGAATTTCCCTGGAGTAAGATTGTCTGGTTCGATCGCTGAGTTGAGCTCCCAATGTAAAGTCCTCCCGCCCGGATCTGCGGTGTTTCGGCCATCTTCGTAGATTTTACCAGCCTGGCAGCATTTTTTGACAGGCAGAGCATTCTGGACCATTCCGAAGGAATCAATACAATTTCCCATCGGTTTGTCTTTTTTTTCGCGCTGATCGGGAACATAATGCGGACCTCGCCGGGACCCGCCCTTCCTGAATGCCGGTCCGGGCAGGTCCTGAAAGCGGGTCGTTTTTTTGCGGATTTGGCGGTTTCCGGCACTTCCGGATTTAGAATTTGACGGACCAGGTTCCGATGATAAAAGTTGAAGCAAGACTCCGTCTATCAGGCGAAGGGGAAAATCAATGACCAGAAGTTTGAAAGCGATCACAGTACGGGTCGGTCTGATCCTGATCTGTGTGTATTCGACCAGCACTTATATCTCAGCGCAGGATGCGGGGAATACGGCCGCCACCGACGGCGAAGCCGGCCCCAATCTGGACCGAAATGAAGTCCGCAGCGACCCGGTCCGTTTTATCAATCGTACCAATCGTCGCGCCTCCGAACAGATGCGCAATCAGGACAACGCGACCGGTGTCGGCATCGCAAAGAAAATCCTGGATTCCAATGAAGCGGAGACCGGTGGAGTCACGGTCACCCGGGTATTCGACGGTAACAAGGAAGGCCTGGGCGCTGATATTATGACCATCAGCGACAAAGCCAACTTCGGTCATATCAACCGGGTAAAGCGCATTTTGATCGGCTACTTGATGGAAGCATTCGAATACAACGAGGCCGACGCGGAAGTCATCAGTCGTTTTATTCTCTATTATAACGCACGACACCGGGGCGACCTGGATAAGGTGAAAGAAAAATACTCTGAAGCAGTGGTTTCCGCTCTGGACCCCGCCCGCGTGGGTATTGATCGCTCTTATCAGAACTGGGCCGGTAAAACCCAGTTATTGTTGC
>JAGRMX010000016.1 GCA_020441025.1 Leptospiraceae bacterium | reverse complement strand
GCTCGATCCGATTGTAGACGCCGTGCGCATCATGGCCGGCAATAAAGTCGGTTCCATCATCTGTATTCTGCGCCAGAACCGTCCGGAAAGTATAATTGAAAACGCCGTGCGCGTTAACGGACAGATCAGCTCGGAACTATTACAGACAATTTTTCATAAGGACACGGCTCTGCATGACGGTGCCGTTTTAATTGAAAACGACCGCATTATCGCAGCGTCATGTTATTTACCGCTTTCCAATTCCCGCGCTCTAAAACGCACCCACGGGGCGCGCCATCGAGCGGCCATGGGTTTTTCCGAGGAAACCGATTCTCTGGTAATTGTGACCAGTGAAGAAACCGGTCGAATCAGCGTGCTGTTGAACGGAGAGTTAAAAGGGCCGCTCAAACCGATGGAACTTAAAGAAATAATGCGTCTGGTATTATTTGAAAGCAAGAACCGACTGAGCGAGTTGGAAGAAAGTCAATCGGGGGAAACTCGCACAACCGTAGCGGCCGCCAGCAAGAAAAAGTAATCCATATGCGTTTCTTTACACACAACTGGAAATTAAAAGCGGGTAGCGTACTGGCCGCATTGGTTCTGTTCGGCTATGTTCAATTCAGTCGCAACGTAACCCGCACAGTTCAAATCCGTGTGGAGCGTCCGGAATTACCCGCCGATCTGGCTATGGCGGAGAGGGTACCGGCCTATATGGAAGTGGCGTTGTACGGAACTCAGGATAGCATCGATTTCGAGTTCAGTAATTTTCGCATGGAACTGGAACCCACATCGCGATTAAAGACCGGTGAGAATACGTACAAAGTTCGTCTGTTACCGGCGCTGCCGGAGGGCATTCGAGCCGAATACCAGACGGAGTTGAACATCAAGCTGGATCGGTCCCGACTGCGCGAACTACCGGTGATTCCGGTCCTGGACCTGGATCTACAGCCGGATAGAGCGCTGGGTTATGTATCCACCGATCCCGAGTACATTGTTGTGCGCGGACCGTATTCCATCGTCGCCGAAATGGAACGATTGTATACCGAACCGTTGCGCATGGACGTGTTACAGGATCGGATCGGCGGCGATATTCTGATTCGCGACCTGCCCGACCTGGTAGAACCTGCGCCCGATCAGCCCTTGCAGGTGCAGGTGAACGCCACCCTGTACAATCCGGATAGCACCGATTATGTGGTGCTGGAAGATATGCCCGTGCGTTGTATGAATCCCGTGCCGGGCATGGTTATGAAAACTACCACCGTTAATCTACATGTGGAAGGTGATCCGGAAGATATTCGCAAAGATCAGTTTCAACTGGCCGTTTTCTGTCCTGTATTTTTTGATTCCGATGAGCGCATCAAACCCCAGTTTGTAATAGAAGATCTGCCGGTGCAAATTGTGCGACGGCCCACCGTTCCGGGTATACGTCCGGTTTTTCTGGAACCGTCCGTGGTCGTAGCACAATTTGAAAAAGCCGTCGTACAACCGCCCAGTGAAGTACAGCAGGGCATTCAGGACCACCACTTACCGCCCGATGGTTAAATCCGACGCGGACAGGCAGCCATGATACTCGGAATAGGAACCGACATCATTGAAAATCATCGCATCGGCGAAGTCTATCGACGTTACGGGCATCGCTTCCTGAATCGTATTTTCACGGAAGAAGAAATTCAGTATGCCGAATCTCATGAAGATCCGGTTCCGTACCTGGCGGCGCGTTTTGCGGTTAAAGAAGCGGCGGTTAAAGCTCTGAACATTCAAGGCGGGCAGGGTATCAGCTGGAAGGATGTGGAAGTAGTCGGAAAAATCTTCGGCAAAAAGCAACTTGCGTTGCATAACAAGGCTCGCCGCCTGGCGGAACGCCTGGGAGCCGATAAATTTCATCTTTCGCTTTCGCACACACGCGAATTCAGCATGGCCGTTGTCATCCTGGAAAAGCTGAGCCCAGCGCAATGACATCGCAATGCCAATTTCGGTAGGTTCGCGATCAAGCAGCCTATCAATCGCCGTCTGTTCCAGTTACAGCTTCAATTTCAATGTGCCGATTGGTTACTTCTTCCAGCAAAGCCGTCATGCTGCGCGCGGCCCAAATTTCCAGCGAAACATTCACCGGTTTACCGCGCTGTTTATCCGGTTCCACCAGTATCCTGATAGTCCTCTGTTTTTGATCCAGTACAAGTTGTAAATCCTTCACGCGTTGTTCGCTGCCTCTTTCCAGATTTACGGCAACGCGCAACACACCCGCCAGTTTGCGCACCTGATCCTGCTCCGGTCGCGGCAACGATTGAAAATCCGAGTGTTTACGGGACGGCGCGGATTTACGATGGTAGCGGGCTACCTGCGCAATGATTTCCAATTCCAGCGGTGTGAAACCCATCAGACTTTCGCTATTTTTTATAATGTAATAGCTGTGTTTATGATGCGCCGAATGAGCGATAATCGTTCCCACGTTGTGCAACAGTGAGGCGCTCTGTAATAAGAAACTATCATTCAGAGTGAGCCCGCGTAGAATATTGGCGGTCATCAAATGGTCCAGCAGACGACCGGCCAGAAAGGTAATGTGCTGGGTGGCCTTCCATTCTCGTGTATTGCGTCCCAACATGCTTTCGGCCAGGTAACGCACCGAATCTCGACGGATATCCGCAATCATTTCCTTCCGATTGCTGGCCCGGATCAACGTGTCCATTATCACGCCTTCCCGGAGCGCATACGGCGAAACCACCATACGCTGCACACGCAGAGCCTGGAAGATCTCATCCAGCAGAATGGCGCCGGGAACGATGATGTCGGCTCGTTTTTCATCCAGACCGGGCAGGCGAGCGCGTTTCTTATGTTCTCCGATGCTCAAAATCTTTTCGGTAGTAGCCGCCAGGGTTTCGGGATTCAATTCGGCTTCTTTTAAACGCGCGTCACCACCATCCGGATCGGTCTGGCGGACCATTTCCGCCAGAGTCTCGATGGTACCCGAACAGCCCACTGCCAGTTCAAAGCCCTGTTTGGCTATGTCCGCGGCCACGCCCGCCAGGGCCACGCGGATATAGCGACGGCATTCCTGCACACGATTGGCATTGATGGAGTCTCCCGCGAAGAATCGGTCATTCAGTCGGATGGCTCCCAGTTTGAGCGAAACGGCATACAGCGGCTGTCCCGATTTGCCGATGACGAACTCGGTCGAGCCGCCGCCGATGTCTACCAGTAACGTTTGCCGATCAAATACAGGCAGAGCCTGCAACGCACCGAGGTAAATGAGTCGTGCTTCTTCTCTGCCGGGAATGATTTCAATATTCAGTCCGCACTCTTTGCGAGCCCGCTCCAGAAAGGCGTCGCGATTGTGCGCCTCTCGCAGAGCGGAAGTGGCTACCGCCCGCACAGTCGCCTGGTGGCCGCGGGCCAATTGCATAAAACGCGAAAGAGCTTCGATACCGCGCTCCATGGCTTCTTCGCCGATGTGATCCAGATCGCCGCCACCGCTGCCCAGCCGAACTTCTTCTTTGGATTTTCCGATTACATCAAACTGATACCGATCGCCCGGACGAACAATTACCAGATGAAAGGAATTGGTGCCCAGGTCTATGGCGGCGATGTTTTTGCTCTTCACAGACGAATTCCTTCTTGTTCCATTATTTTTAACGCGTTGGTTCCAGTAACCGGCCCCTGCTTGAGCAAATAGTCAAACTGCATTCGACCCGAATTAATCTGTTCCTGAAAATGGTAACACACTATCCGCGACTGTTCCGTACATAAATTCACCAGGTCCATATCGTGTGTGGCGGCCAACACCACGGCGGGTGATTCACAGAACTGTTGTAAAATGGATCGGGAAGCGATGGTGCGCTCCCGGGCATTGGTACCCCGTAGCATTTCATCCAGTAGAAGCACGGACGGCGGATTCCGTTCGTGCGATTTATCCTGTAAAAGTTTGATCTTGCGTACTTCGGCGTAGAACAGCGAAATCGATTGGCTTAAATCGTCCTGCTGACTCATGGAAGTCAGAATGCAGCGGGCCTGAAAGGAGAATTCACGGGCGGTCACCGTTGCGCCCATCATGGCCAGAATCCAGTTGATACCCACGGTGCGCAGAAAGGTGGATTTACCGGACATGTTGGAACCCGTTATCAACCAGATGGGTTCTGCCGCTCCGATTCGAACATCATTGGCCACGCGTTGCGCCGGGGGCAGTAAAGGGTGCGCCAGACTCCGCGCCGCGAGTATTTGGCCCGATCGCTCCGATTGTTGTTCGATTAATTCAGGCCAGGTCTGGTCGGTCTGAAAATCGGCCGCGTTACCCAGCGCCAGAAACGCGTCCAGTTCCGCCAATTCCGCAAACCAGATGAGAACTGCCTGGCGATGTCGATTCAACCAGCGCTCCAGACGGTACAATAAATTCGTTTCATATAAAAATAAAATGCCGCACATAACATGCAAAAACGGATTGTTACGAATCGAAAGTAAAAATGCCGTCCGGGTCAGAGAACGCATTTTCCCGGTTACGTGTTCTCCGGATGCGCCCGTTCGACCGCCAAAAATCTGATGATCTTGAAACCAATCGGGAACGGCGGGGATGCGCTCGGCCAATTGGAACATCTGATCGAATCCGGTCAATTGATCGGCCACAGGCGCAAAAGTGCGCGCTACGGTTCGTCCACGATAATGAATCCAGAGGAAAATCAAGACCTGTACGGGCAACGTGAGCATGAAATACGCCGGGTTCCAATCCATACTGAAACCGATATAGCTGCCGATGGTAATCAGGGCCAGAACGCGCGTAAACCATACGAAAACCGAAGGCAGGTGCGGCACCTGAATGGATTGCAAAGCATGCAACCAATCCAGTTCAAAAAGTGTCCGGTGTTTTTCCAGAAATGCCAATCCCTGTCTATACCAGCGCAAGCGAAACAGGCGCAGGCTCGTCATCAGCCGGACGGCGTTCTGACGTCGTCGCCAGCGATCCACATCCAACGCACTTTGATCGGGCTGGGCAAGCAACCAATCATGCAATACCGACCGGCCGGTGGGAATGGCGCATCGGTCCAGCCACCGAAAAAGGGAGAAGCGTCCGGTGATATTCAGATCCTGAGCGTAGTCATGAAGATTGGCCTCAGCTTCGGCTTTAAACTCGTTCGTCAGACGCTGCCACCAATCGGGCGCACACCGATTCAGTGTTTCCGTACAGTAACGCCCCTGCATTTCCAGATGTCGCAATACGGTTCGCAAACGACGATGCTTCCGGACAAGTAAAACAAACAGAGGAACCAACGCAATAGACGGCAATGCCGCCCAGGGCCATACCCATAAATCAAAAGCATGCAATCCAACCGGCAAAATCAGAATACAAAAAAAAGTCACAAAGCGCAGACCGGCCAGCGCAGCCGACCCGGAACTCAATCGACGACCTCGAATTTGTAATCGACGTTGTTGCCGTTCCCAGCGCGATTTTATATTTTCAATTGAGGCCATCGTACACTCACCGCCGCATTTCCATCCCGATCGGTTGCTGAAAAAGTTTTGAATCAGCGAATTGTCCGGAAGCGAGAGAGGCAATCACTATATCGATTTTGATGGACCGGATAGCCGGATGAGTCGGTCTGGATGCGCATGAGTTTTACATCGGCACACACCCTCCGTCACGAGGATGCGGACAGGATCCTGAAACAGGCCGATCTGATGGGATACATGGCCGCCGGCTTTACCGACCTGGAAATAGCGGATCGGGATCAGGCACATCTACGTGAATTTGCCGAAGCAGGCAACGCCGGGGAAATGCACTGGTTCGGTCGCCATCTGGCTCTACGCAGCAACCCCGCCAAGGTATTTCCGGGAGCACAGGGTGCTCTGGTGCTGGCCACCTATTATCGCGATCGACAGGCCGAAGCGGAACTGGCCCGGGCGCGCTATCCGGTCAGTCGCTACGCACTCGGCCGCGATTATCATCGATTGTTGCGGAAAAAGGGGCAGCGCCTGTTGAACTGGATCCAATCGGAAATTGAACCACCCATTCAAGGGCGCGTTTGTGTGGATTCGGCACCGGTACCTGAGAAGATTCTGGCCCGCAAAGCCGGCATCGGTTGGCAGGGGAAACATACCAACGTCATTCATCCGCGTGCCGGATCGTATTTTTTCCTGAGTGTGATTTTATTGGATTGCATCGTTCCGCCCGCACCGCCCCCGACCGACCTGTGTGGACAATGTCGATTGTGCCTGGACGCCTGTCCGACGCAGGCATTGGCGGAAGTGGGCGATCATTATGAAATCGACGCCGGTCGGTGCCTCTCTTATTTAAACATCGAACATCCGGATGCCTGGCCCGACGAGTTACAGCCGCTCCATGCACAGCGCGTATTCGGATGCGATATCTGCCAGGAAGTCTGTCCGTACAATCGCAATCGATCGGCGCGCAATCTTGATACGACCGAAGATGCTTTTCGCATGCGTCCCGTAGTGCGCGCCTTTATGCACAATGGCGACATGACTCTGGCCGAGCAGGGCGACGCATTACTGGAGGGCAGCGCTTTGCGGCGGGCAGGCAGGGATAAATTGCAGCAAACGCTCCATTATATTGAAACAAAGCATGTCGAATCAAAACCGGGTCATGACGGATAGCTCGAAAAAAATACAACTCAAGCGATTGTATGCCTGGTATGCGCGGAACAAACGCGACTTGCCCTTTCGGCATACACGTGATGCTTACCGCATATGGGTATCGGAAGTGATGCTACAGCAAACCCGGGTGGCCGCCATGTTGCCGCGCTATACGGAGTTCCTGCGTCGCTTTCCGGATATAGAAAGTCTGGCAGCGGCCGGAGAAGAGACGGTACTACGTGCCTGGCAGGGACTGGGTTATTATTCCCGGGCGCGCAACCTACATCGGGCGGCGCGTATCATGGTCGCGCAACATCAAGCGCGCTTTCCCGAAGAGTACGCTGCGGTCCGCGCGATCCACGGCATCGGTCCCTATACGGCTGCGGCGGTACTGAGCATGGCCTATGGCGCTCCGTACGCCGCGCTGGATGGTAATGTCCGTCGGGTTACGGCGCGCCTGTTTGCCAGTCGAACCACGGCGGAACGCGAATTTCAATCGCTGGCCGATCAACTGATGGATATGCGCGGACGGGCCGATCCCGGTGTGCACAATCAAGCGCTCATGGAACTGGGTTCCACGCTGTGTCTGCCCACCAATCCACGATGCGTTCAGTGCCCATTGCGATTGGATTGTAACGCCTATCAACAGGGCGGGGTGACGGGCGCCGTGACCTATCCGGTACGAAAACCTAAAAAGGAAACCATAGAAGTAGAAATGTATATCTATTTGATCAAGCCGGAAAACGATCAACGCATATTGCTCGTCCGGGAGTCGAACAGTCGCTTTTTACAGAATCTGTGGTTCTATCCCCATCGTTTGGAATTCGCTAATGGAGCGACGGATCGTGCGCAAGAAACACGTTCCCTGACGGCGCTGGAAGCGAACTGGCGCAAAATGCCCCGCAAACTGGCACACACTTTCAAACATAGCATCACCCACCATCGTATAACCGGCAGCATTCACCTGGTTCAATCGAAACTAAAAGCGGAGCAATTGCTGCGCACCTGTGGGAATTTGTCCGCCGGGCAACAGGACTGGCAACTGGTCGCACTGGAGGATGTAAGTGCACACGTAGTCTCGTCTATAGGATCGAAAGTTCGGCACACTCTGGCGCGTTCCGGTGCAGTTTAAAAAAAACCGGTCCCGGCGCCATTCTGCAATGTGTAAATGTATTCGATCAGGACGAGGCGACCGCTATAGCATCCGCCGGATCGGGTAAGCCCAACTGACGCATACGCACTTTGGCTTCACACAGATAATCCAGACACTCGGCCTGGGTCTTGGCATGCGTAGCGGAGTCGCCCCAAACGTAAATGCCGTGGTTGCGTACCGCTACCGCGTTGCTACGCGGAAACAATTGCATGGCCTGACGCAGCGTATCCGTCAGTTCGCATTCCCGGGGCGTATTGTCGATGACGGGCAATTCGTATACGTCATTATAACCGTGTCCCGCCAGACCTTTGATCATTTCCAGTTGTGTAAAACGTAGCACCGAAACGAATTCCGGATGCGCCCGCCGTTCGGCCAGCATTGTGGCCAGGAGCACGTTCATGGAATGGGAATGAATCACAGCACCGGCGTTGCGCAGATCGTATGCCGATAGAAACAGAGGCGCGCATTCGGTCAGTTTCAGTGTCGGGTTGCCCGGACCTTCCACCGGATTTCCCTGTAAATCCAGAACAAAAATATCCGTCGGCTGAATGCGCTCTTTCTCCACGCCGCTGGGCGCCATGTAAATACGGTCCGCATGCCGGATGGATATACCGCCGCCGGTACCACTCACCCAGCCCAGAGTATAAAAACTCCGACACATTGCGCATATTTGCTCACGAATATCCATAGTAAAGATCAACCAACTTTTATGATCGGCGTTTCCGAAGCTTGCGCATCGTCCGCGCCGGGTCAGCCATGAATCGGAATACCATAAAACGCTTGAAAATACAATTACCGGCCGCCATTCCAATCGGACTGACCTCGACGGACATTGATTCAAAACGTTTCTGTAAATGTAATACCGCTGGTCCGTTCCACATAGTCCAGATTAAAAAAAATGTCACGAATTTCCTGGTGAAATTTGCGTTCCTGATAATGATTATAGCGCTCCGCCGATTTATAAGCACCGCCGATATTCGAGAGATAAAACATCAGCCCGAATATTCCGAAAACGGCCGATGCCGCGTGTCCCGAATCGGCACGCCGCTCCAGATCATACATGATGGCCGCCGATCCCAGAAACATGGTATTGAAAAAAAAGGCCACCGTCCCATCGGCATAGTGTTCACTGTATATCTGCCCTGATCCCGGAAGCACGGCTGAAAACACTCCCGCCAGAATGGCGCTCTTGCGATCGAGTTCTTCAAACGCTTCCAGTTCGGTCAATACCTGGCCGCTCTTCTTTTGAATCTCGGGTGACTCGCTTTCTCTTTGCAATAAGGTGAAATATTCCCTGGCGCCCTCGTAATCCGCTCGCTCCAGATACAGAGCGCCACCGAGCAGGCGTGCCTGGTCTTTCTGTTCCGTGCTGAATGGGCTGCGCACACTGAGAATACTGCCCTGATCGACCAGCGCCCGATGGATCATGCCACTACGCATGGCGGCGTACATGCGCAAATACAGATGGGCAAACACATCCTCATTCGAGAGGTACCATAGACTTTCCTGAAATCGATCCTGGCGCATCAGAGTCAGGCCCAACCGTGCGCTGGCATCGGATGCATCCTCCTGACGCCGGCGTTGTTGCAGCATCTGTCGTTCATACTCGATGCGCGCCAGATTATATTCCTTCTTAAAGTAATAATAATCACCAAGAACAGGCCGCAGGATCGTCGATGTCGATTCATTCTGAGCATGCAATCGCCTTTGAACCGACACGCCGGGCAAACCGAATAGATACAGGCACAATATCATACCGGCCGCAATTCGCCTGCGCACTTGCCGATACGGCGACTTGTTGTCCACTAGCTCAAGACGGAGAAATTGCATGATGTGCCAATTGATTCAAATGTCGAACGATTCGATCTCGATCGCCTTCTCGGATGCGTATGAATTCGAGATGCACATCCGGCAGGTTACAGGCAACGATCCGCACCCGACACTCAATTACAACCGTTTCATTCAGGTTGAACTTCAGATCGCATTCCTGTCCTTCGCCGAGCGGATCGGTATCGTTAAATGCGGCATTGCGGGGAAACAGGCGCACACGAGCACCACCGCCGCTCAGATTGGTAATTCGACCATCACAACCCTGTAATTGCCCGGTCAATTGCACATTCCGACGAAAGTAAGCGCGTTGCTGAACGCGTTCCATTGCCCCGACATGGCTGAGTATTATATGCAACTCATCCGGTAACTGCTTACCATTCAATACACTGGAAGCGAAACGATAATACCCATCCGCCCTTCTAAAACAGAATTGCAGCGTCCTGCTTTTACGCAGGGATCGCAGGCGCGGATCGGTGGAGTCCAGCGCAACGGTATGGATATGAGCCGGTTGGACGGCATGCACTCGCAGAATCGGATCGCCATCTATCATACCATGCGCTTTCAATTCCGAACTCGCGCCGGCTTTACGATCGATTGTGACATCAGAATCGCCCTGCATTCCGATTTCTTCAGTGGAACTTATGCACAGCCAGAGCAGGGTCCCGACGGGAATGTGAGCCGAGTCCCGGATTGCGCGACCATCCCGGTACCCGCCATAACCCAGACGAATGCCCAGCGCCCGCAGGGCGCGATCCAACCCGGGTTGTGCTTTTAACAGACGGCGCCGACCCAGTTCAAAAAAGCCGGCATCATCCAGCAAACGATTGCGATCGGTAGGTAGCAGCAAACCTTCCGCATGCAGATTTGCGTATATCTGTTCCAGCAGATCGCGCTCTCCCGGAGTGAGCTGCATTTGGCCAATCCGCTGACGATAGGCCGCATTGACTTTTTGTAGAATTCCGCTGGTATGCCGATTGCGCAACACCCGTACGACCGATTGAAACACCAGCAGGGCCGTAAGCGCGAACAGGGTAAATTGCAGCACTTCCAGCGGTGAGGCCGGTATGAACCCGCTGGAAACGGCGCTCATAAACCGATCTACCCGACCTTGATTCCAGTAAATCATGAAGCAAAAACTCTCCGAACGATTGCGCTCAAGCCGATGGTACTGTACTCTGGCTGCATGCAAACCCGACGGCTATGGAGCAGGATAGTATCAGGACATCGCATGCTGTGCCGCTGCTTGTTAAACCGCTGTTTGTCAGTATTTCTGTGCGCCGGACTTTTCATGGCCTGTTCTTCTTCCGGAAATCGTTCATCGGAAATTCCATCCCATGCCATCGGGAAAGCAACGGAACAGCCCTCCGAGTCGAGCCTGTTATTACGACCATTACAATATATAATCAAAAAGCACCGGGAAGAGCAAACTCATTATGATGGACCGCGCTGCCCCATGTACCCATCCTGCGCGGTTTACGCCGATACCGCCATTCGCGAACATTCGATTATCGGTCTTTTGATGTTCATTGATCGGCTCTTCTTTCGTGAATTCGGTCGTCTGGAAACCAAATACCCGATCGCACCGCGCTCCTGGTCGGAATCTTTGCGGTATTATGACCCGATATCCGAGTCTCTGCCGTTGTGGTCCGAGGATCGCCCATCGCTGCTAATGGATCCGGCCATGCCCGTACAATAGCACTTATAAATGATCTTCGATTACACGCCAGTCCCATTTTCAAGTGACATAATGCAAAAACCCACTTGTCACAGGGCCGGTTTACAATAGCACTTAACTATGCCGCTGCCCCATTCCACTCAGTCCGGACCGAGGCGTTCCGCCCGGCAATCCACGCCCAGGCCGCTCGCGGCGCAACTATCGCATCTTAAACCCTTACTGCAGGATCCGGCTTACCGCCACTTAATTGATGATCCGGATGCTTTTTCGCCCGAAATCACAGGATTGCATTCCCCATTGCTGTTGCCCGCCATGGAACAGGCCGTGGCCTATTTGCATCTGGCCATCTCGTCCCGCGCGCATATTGTGGTGATCGGCGACCGGGATGTAGATGGAGTCAGCTCTACCGCCACCATGGGTAATTTCTTAAAAGAACAGCATGTAACCGGTGGTGGCAGTCTGGAAATGATCGTATCCGATGAAGGCGATGACTACGGTCTGAGCGGCGGCGTTTTTGAAAGGGCGCTCAACTCCGGCGCCGGTTTGATTATCCTGCTGGATATGGGTACTTCCAATGGACCCGAAATTGAACAATTGCATGCTCAGGGGATTCTTACAATCGTCCTGGATCACCATCAGTTACATGAACGCACCGCCAATCCGGAACACTGTGCCTTTGTAAATCCCATGCGATCACCGGAGGATGAGCGCCTGGAACATGCCGGCAAAATTGCCACCGCCGGACTGGTATTTAAATTCCTGCTGGGCTACGCTCTTTCACACACAAAGGATTGGTATCGAGCCTATACACTGGAGAGCGAGACAGACCAATTATTGGCCTATCGATGCGGACAATTCCTGGGAGAGTTTTCTTCCCCATCCGCCGTCGAGCATTTCCTCGCAGAGCAGAACACCCAATCCAATCAAAATGCATGGGAGGTGCTGCCTCTGGAAAGGCATTATCGAATCACGCCGGAAACACGGCTGCGCATACTGGAAAATCCGCGTTCGAATGGGAAATATATTCTGGCGGCGGTTATCAGCGGTCGGCCGCGTCTGCGAGAATTCGCCCTGCGCTATGCGGACCTGGCGGCGGTGGGTATAGTCACCGACATGGTGCCGCTTATCGGAGAGAACCGGGCACTGGTTCGAATGGGCATTGGACGCATCGGTGCTGTAAGCGCCCCGGGCCATCGTTCGTATTGTCCCGGCTACGCCGCTTTGATCCAGGCCATGAATTTAAGTCATACCCGCGTAGTTTCACGCGATCTCAGTTGGTCCATTGGACCGGCCCTGAATGCGGCCGGCCGGATGGGTAATACCCGTCTGGCGCTGGATTTGCTCACCTGTCAGGAAGAGCCCGAGGCAAAGCGATTGGCTCGCGAACTGGTGCGCCTGAATGAAGAACGCCGGCGACGTACGGCCCGTAACGAAGCGCTGGTCAATCAACTGGTCGAGCAGGAATCCCATTTACTGGACCATCCCATCTTATTTCTATATCATGCCGAACTGGAGCCGGGCGTGTCCGGCATAGTAGCCACGCGCATGGTGGAGAAGCATCTTCGTCCGGTCGTCTATATCAATCCGGATGGAGCTTATGCCAGGGGATCGATTCGCACCTTTCAGCAGGTAAATGTACTGCATCTGTTGGATGCGGCCCGGGACCTGTTTATTCAATTTGGCGGTCATCCCGAAGCCGCCGGATTTTCCATCGCATACGATCGCATTCCGGAATTAAAATCACGATTACTGAATCACGCCGGTCAGGTGTTGCTGAACGATCCCGTGTTCAGCGGATCTCCATTGGTGGAATCTACCGAACCGCCCTGGCATCTGGAAATTCTGCCCGGGCAGTTGAATCGCGCGCTGCTTAAAGAACTGGATTTATTCGAGCCATTCGGCACGGGTAATCCCGAACCGATCTTTAAGGTGCGGGCAACCCGGTTGATTAACTGTAAACTGATGAGTGACGGCCTGCATGCACGTTTTCAAATTCAGGGAGCGCCGGCTTATCTCGATTGTATAGCCTGGCGACAGGGTGCCGTCGTAGATGCGATTGTACAAAAGCAACAATCAGCCTGGCTATTCGGCAGTCTGGAAATGAGTTACTTTCGAGGTCGGGCCCGTCTACAATTCAGAGTCGACCGGGTGCTACCCCACGAAGCGGCATTTTAAAGATAAGACTACAAGGATTGCTAATAACAGGTTTCGGAGAAAGTAACATGGCACAAGCGGTGATCGCTACAATTTAAACGATAGATTACATGTAGTTATGGATTAAAGAACGAGACCGACCGATTTGATTTGGACGGGGTATTAAACAGATTTCATTTTACCGGTTTTATTTCACCGGCTTCATTGATTCGAAGGGGAGTTTTCCGGCCGTGAAAATTCCACCGGCCAGGCCCAATCACCGACCACCGGCATGGGCGTCCATTCTCCGTTGTTGGCTTTAATAGCCCACAGGATCTCAAAAATCATCAGTGGAATGGCCCACAACCCGCAGGTAATTAAAATCAGCGGAATGGAAACCAGGTTTAAGTACAGGCTCTGCATGGAGTGGTAAACGACGAACTTGCTCTCATCTTTTTTTAATAGATAGATTATCAGCGGACCAAATACACCCAGAAAGAGTCCCAACAGCCAGGCCAACATTGCGTTGCTGCGCTCATCCGAATTCGTTTCCGGTGGCGGAGTCTGTGAGTTGCCGGAAGAATTGGTCGGCATGTTCGAATCGGTATTCATAGCTGGTCGTTTATAGACTGAATTTCGTCGGTGCGGTTTGTATTTAAATGATCCGGAGTCCCTGTAAACCGGACTGCAAATCAGGTGCAGAACTCAGTTTTCTTTACTGGTTGGTAACCAGAGAATTATTCTTGCTGCCCACGAAATAGAGTACTTCAAAGATCTCGCGATCGCTCAATGCTCCATTGCCCCGGGCGGGCATGGGTCCGGCATTGCCTTTGGTTTTAGGCGGATTCACACCTTTGACCACTATACAGGCCACATCCTGAACCGGCGCCGGACTGGGCGTGTGCCACCATTCCGCATCCGCCAGGCTGGGCCCGATCTGGCCTTCCATATTCTGACCATGGCAAGCGGCACATACGTTCTTATAGGTTGCTTCGCCATTGGCGCGAGCAGCCGCCGTATTGGCGGGAATATCCGCAAATGTACAACCGGCGTCCGCAGGTTCTATATAACCGGGACGATACGCATTGTCCTGATTGTAGCCCAGGAAACCGTGCATGAAAATCGCGTACAGTCCGCCCAGAACGATTGTTCCCATGAAGAGAAACAGTATCCAGTTAGGAACGCCTTTTTCGTTGCCTTGACTCATTATATATTATCCTGCCGTTACTTCCGATTACTTTGCGTAAAATTTCCCGGCAAACTCCAGCTGTTTCTTACCGAGACTCTGCAGATACGCCAGCAGCGCATCGCCGCGGGTTTGTTCTTCCAGCGCCCAGACCACGCTCTTCTGATAGGGATCTGAATAGGGTGTCTGTAATTGCATCATCATGCGAATCTTCCAGGAAAGGAAAAGCGGGTTCATACCGGATTCACATTCGAATAGATGCGCGTAATTATGATACGCGGCCGCCAGAGATCCTTCCTGAGCGCCGGTCAGTACCGATTTAAGTTCGGATTGGCTCATATGCGCTACACGACTTAAATCGGGACCAATGCGACGACTGCCGCGCATGGCCGGAGTTTCATAATAGTATTCCATATTGGACGGTAATACGCCCAGGTATCCGTATTGATTCACATCCGCAAATCGCTGAACTTCGGATTGTATGGGGCGCATTTGTTGGGTATGACAGTACTGACAACCTTCCTGAAAGTATACTTCCTGGCCTTTCAGCACCAGAGGCGACTCGGGAGTCAACATTGCCAGGGAACCATGCGAACCCTGAGATTCAAACGGCCACCATACCACCAGAGCACTCAACAGGGCCGTGACCAGTATCGTGGCGACGGTCAGTTTTATCGGATCTGCGGTTAATTTTTCAAGCATGCTCAGTTGCCTATTCCTTATCAGGTGTTCGCCGCCGTGAGGTCGGGCTCCGTATAGCCCTTACCGCTGCGACTGGCTCGAATTAAGAATGTCAATACAGCGAGCAGCACCGCCAGTGCAATCAATACATTGCCGGTGAAATAGACTCCTCGCAGACTCAACATATACCGGGCTACAATACCGGCCGGCTCTTTGTCCGCCTCCTCCGCGGCAGCGGGATTAGCGGCCGTCGGTTCATGTTCTTGCTGAGCAAACGATCCGGCATATACGATTTTGCTCCATTCCTGAACGGCCAGATCCCCATTGGATGCGGTTGCGCTGCGCTCTACGGCCTGGATGGCGCCATGCCCGATGTTGGCTACGAACATCAGCGCAATTCCGGCAATGGCCAATCCGGCAATCAACTTCAGATTACGTGCGGACAACGTGTGCTCGTTAATCTTTTGAAACATATACAGGCCGCCGGCCAGCATAATCATTAATACATAGGTTTGCGCATCGAACGCAATATCGCGCGGGTTCAACCAGGTAAACCCGAGAGCGGCCTGCACAAATCGGGGCGCGAGCACAATGCGTAATACGGACGCGACAATTAAGAAAAACAACGAGAATCTTATCAACAGGCCGAGCGCATCCGATTGGAATCGTTTGCCTGAACGAGTAAGTGAATAATGCAGATTCAACCCACCGGCCATAATGGCAACAGCCAGCGCCATTCCCGCGACGATACCCAGGGTCTGCAAACCTTCCGGCGCCGCCGAATACACCAATCCGGCGCCTGCTGCCAGGGGCACAAGAACGATGATAGCCAGCACCTGAAAGCGAAACAGCGACTCACTGAAAATACCGACTTTATAATAAGCGGGTATAAAGAAATAGAGCAGGGTAAAGGCGGGCATCAGAATAAAATATACCAGGACTCCGGTGCGATACGCTTCCTGCAACGCCGCATCCTGCATTCCGCGAGCCGGAGAAACGGAACCCAGCGCACTGTAAGGTAAATTCACGTTGCCGACCAGGTAGATTACCAGCGCACCGGCCGCGGTCACTACAATCGAAGTTAAAACAACACCGCTTTTTCCGGCCATCTTTATGGCGGTTACGGACGTTACCAGGAACAGAACCAGCGCAAGTGCCATCAGGTTATCCGCGATCCAGAACAGTTCGCCGTATTCGCGCCCTTTATTGGCATCCAGTAGAATAAATACCACACCGACAATCAAAGCGGTTTGATGCAATTTGAATCCCACCCAGCCGGCCGGCGCCAGCAGGATAGCGCCCGTTTCTTTTTGTAGAATCCAATACGAACCGGCAAAGAAAAACGAGAGCAGGGAACCAAAGATTAAGAGCAGAGTATAAACCGGTCGCAAATGGCCATAATCCAACAAGTCGGGTAAAGGCAGCAAAGCCATTAACTGCAACTCGTTTACCAGGCCCAGAATTGTAGCCAGAAGAGCCCAGATCATGCCGGTTAATATATAACCTTTAATGGTCAGATTAATATTGCGGGATAAGTCGAATCCTTTCTTGAGCAGGTCTAACATTTTATTCATTACCTTGTATGCGGATCACTTTTCGTATTCAAATGAGTGTTGATGCTATCCGTAACCTTTTGAATCAACGCTGTAAATTCTTTGATGTCCTTCCTCACTTGCCGGAAAGCACTCGAATGTACTCCATCAAGGATTGCACACCATCGTCGGTAAGCGCGCTGAAACCCGGCAAAATCATGCTGCCGGCGGCATGCGCCCGCTCAAATGTCGCCGCGCTGACATCCGTCCGGGCCATGTCTTCCGTCGAAAGATAGACTCCGCATTGCCGATTTCGGCCTTCGCACTGTGGGACCAACCCAAAACGCTCACCGGTTGGCTTTCCTTCCGCGTATTTGCCATGGCAACCGGCACAATTATTGGCGTAATACGATGCTGATGGATGACTGCGATTGGCGTCAAATCGCGCTCGTCGATTTTCATCTACCTGCGCCGCCGCCGGAGCTTCCGCCAGATTCACCCCACTTACGAGCGTACTCAATGCGGGCGACGGTGTACGCTGTCCCGGCGGTTGAAAACCAAGAATCCAGCGACGGGGATTCTGCTTGTAACCCTCTTCCGCTTCGGCAAAATCCCGGGCCAGGGCTTCACGACGCTTCTGCATATCGGCTTCATCCGTCGGTTTCTGTCCCATTGAATATAGAAAGTAAGCCATAGCCCACCGACCACGATCGGTGTACGATTGATAGCTGTGGGAGGGCAACGCATCCGTTCCTCTGGTGATAACTTTGAAATAGTCGACCGGAGTCGTATCTACTGCCAGCTCCCCGGTTAAATCGGGGACGGCCACGCTCAGAGCACTCGCATCCGGTCCGCCGCCTTTGAAATCCGTGGCGTGACAGGAAACGCATCCCGCCTCGTCATAGTAAACGGAGCCCAGAAAGATCGTATCGCCTGTCTGCTCATAGACCGGCGGGTTCTGATTACAGGCCGGCAGAACGAGCGGCAAAAGGGCCAAACATAAAGCTGCAATTTTCGAATTCATATTTAATTTTACTTTCATGTGAATTACGCTCACTGGTGGAAGTGCAAACACTCCTCCAGGCGAGGATCCTTAACAGGGATCAATTGTTGGCGTTCCAGCATCTTTCCGACCACGAGCACATAGCTTCCGAACACGAACAATAACGGGCCGACTTCTTGCCAGAAGAAGGGAATAAAGTCACCATGATGCATGGTCGGATACAGAATCCAGTACATGTCCACTATCTGTCCGACCAGAACCAGGACGGATATAATAGCCATGTAGTTGTAGTTGCGTTTCCACTCTCGCTTTACGAGTAAAAAGAACGGCAATACAAAGCGCAGAATTACCAGGAACACGCTCACATACCACCAGGCACCCTGATTGCGTGAGTGGAAGAAAGTAATCTCTTCCGGAATATGACTGTACCAGATGAGCATATACTGGCTGACCGCCATATAGGCCCAGAAGATTGTATGACCGAACATAAATTTGCCCAGGTCATGGAAATGGTTCTCATTGACCACGTCTCCGTAGTATCCGTTGCGTTTCAGATACCAAACCCAGAGTATCAGCACCGCAAAAGTGGTTAAGGCCAGACCGGCAAAGAAATATAATGCCCAGAGCGTGGAAAACCAATGCGGTTCCAGGCTCATCCCCAGATCCCAGCTGCTGATCGAATAGCTCAATCCGAAGATCACCAGGAAACCGGCTCCAAAACGCGCCAGCTTGCGGGTATGTCGAACGTCTCCGTCCTGATCCTGAGTTGTAGACTTCTTCCAGAAAATGAATCCGAACAGTATCCAGATCAATGGTAGCAATAAATTTGTGATTACAAAGCGAGGCACATTTAACCATCCGCTTTTGTGCGCAATCAGTTCGTCCGTTTCAGGTGCGTGTACCCAGTGATGAAATACATCGCCCACACCGATCAGTACAATTACGGTCAGAAATAAGACTACGAAAACGTACCAGAACGAGTTTTCAGCCAGACGTCTGATGGTTACGCTCCAGGCCGCGCCGGATACATGATTGAACGCCGTAAAATAAATGCCGCCCAATCCGAGCGGGATGGCAATCAGTAATGCCAGATGAATTGAAAAGAAGAATCTCGGATTTGACCAACCATGGTCTTCCTCCGTAACTTCCCCGGCCATGCCCGCATCGTGTTCCGTTCCGCCGACCTGTTCAACCGGGGTTTCACCGTGGTGCGCATCCTCGGTAATGAAGAGTTGCGCCAACGTCATCACCACACCGACGATAATCAGCACCAAACAGATAGTTTGTAACGATTTTGGAAACTGGAACTGCAGTTTGGATGAATCTGGAAGATTGATCATTCCTCGCCCTCTTGCTGTTTCTGTTTTTGTAACAGGCGGATGTAATGGATAATTGCCCAGCGATCTTCAGGTACGACCTGTGCCGCATACGGTTTCATACGCGCTCGTCCCATGGTCACAATGTGAAAGATTTCTCCATCCTGCCATCCAATGATCTTATCCGAAGTCAGGGCCGGTACGTTGGCCAGGCGCGGCGTTACGGGTCCATCGCCCGCTCCGGTATTTCCGTGACACACGGCGCAGTAGATGTTGTACATTTTCTCGCCGCGCTCCAGAATCTTTTGCGTTCGAGGCAGAGGATTGCTGAGACCGGCCGCCGCTCCGGCAAAATCGCCGGCTTCATACGGATAGGGTTCATGTTCTCGCGGTACGGTTCCTTCCGGCGGGACTCTGATACTGGAACCGGGACCACCGAACACGTCCATGGAATCCATGCCGCGATCATATTCTCCCGCGTATGTATTGTTCCAGGTAGTGTAATCTTCTTCCTGGCCTTCAACCGCATGGTTGTCATGCATGCCAAGGAACCAGTGCAGGCCGGATATATTACCGGCATAGTTGCAGCCCATTGGTGTCAGCAGCGCCAATGCCAATCCCAGCAAGATGGCGCGACTATTGCGACCGACGGAGTGCTTTCTATTATTACTCATCATAATTGCTATTCGCCTGTTTGACCGGCGCGCACGAATCGATGCGCTTTCTACTATCCGCTCTGAATTCATCCGGCACCACCCCCCGGGACCGGAGTTCCGGCAGTTACTGTGCCACCACCAGCCGATTGTGCTTCGCCATCGGTAACTTTTGAGATATCGGTAGCACCCAGTTCGCTTAAAAACTGGCGCACTCCGTCCTCATTGTATCCGCTTGAGTCTGTGGGAATCCACAAACAGAACTTATCATTGGTTATGTCCGGATGTAGGACTTTGCGAAAGGGTCGAAACATTTTCGCCAGCATAATCAATCCGGCCACGGTCGTGTGCCCGCCGATCAGAACGGTCAGCTCAAACACGATCGGTACCATAGCAGGCCAACTGAATGTGGGCTTACCGCCGATGTTCATAGGATAAGAACGCAAATTAGCATAGGCATCAAAGTACGGTAATAAAGGCGGAATCACCTGCTCATGAACAATAAATTGCAGTAAAAACCCGGTCATCATTCCGGTCAGACCCGCAAAGAATGTTATGTAGGGAATTTTAGAGCGCTTGAGTCCCATGTCGAATTCAAGGCCATGCACCGGAAAAGGCGTCAGGCAATCAAAGTTAGTATAACCCTTCGCATGCGCCGCTTTAGCCGCTTTGCTGATTTTTTCGGGGGTGTCAAAGAGACCGAACATGCCGTGCTCTGTCTCTCGATAGGTGTAATCAAATAACCGATCAAGGAGATTGAAAAAAGCGTCCACGGGTTTCTGGAACCAGACATCCAGTTTGCCCGCCAGTTTTTCCATCTGTGCATCCATGTTGTTCAGACGACTCATAATACCTTCTACCGTGCCGCGTTATCCCATTAATCGATCAGTGACCATAACCCTTGGCCGCGTCCGGCGACTTCATGACGGTTTTGATCTCCGCCATAGCGATGGTCGGCAGGAAGCGCGCAAAGAGCAAAAAGAGCGTAAAAAATAATCCAAACGATCCAAGCAAAATCAAATAATCATGCAACGTAAGCACATACATATCCCAG
>JAGRMX010000169.1 GCA_020441025.1 Leptospiraceae bacterium | reverse complement strand
CCGCATGCGTCCGCGCGCCTCATCGGCCGACATGGGATCGTATGAAATCAATATCGGACCGCAACCGCGTCCCAGCGCCCCGCCGGTTTGCAGCAGACGATAGCGGTCACCCAGACGCGCCATGGCGGCGTACGAGAGTTTAGTTATGGCGTGCCGGGCTTCTTCGATGGCCCGTCGATTGAGTTCCTCCACATCGGCGAAGACCAGCCGCACCGGATTGCCAGCCACGCCCTGTTTGGATAGATGATAGAAGATAAATGTGTCGTTCGGGCAGGGTGATATGCCCAGATCCAATTTCATGGCACCGCTATGACCTGTTGCCCTGTGTGCGACAAGCAATCATGGGATTTTTTGTTGGAGTTCACGTACTGAATAACGGAGTTCACGCGCCCGTTTATTGGAGTTCACGCACTGCAAGAAGCAGTTCACGCAGATTACATTGTGATTCGAACGCCGTAGCCGGGATTTTCCACTGTGCGCGTAGGTGTTCACGCGCGAATGGAAAGAGTTCCTGCACTTCGGAAAGAAGGACCGCATATGCAATCCGCAATGAGAAAAAAACCGGCTGACTGAGAAAAATAGACCACCAATGCGTGAACACCCCTCAGAATCGACATAACCGGTGTAGCGAACCACCACCAAACCCTGGACAAACCATCAAAACACTCTTTTTTGCCAGGTACGGGTTTGACTTTGAGATTCAATATCATTTAAATGGACATATGTATGTGTGCGTCTGCCATGCTGTGAACGATACGTGCATTGAAGAACATGCCTTTACCGGGGCCGACCTGGAAGAAATCTCCTGTCGAACAGGGCTCGGTCAGTCATGCGGAAAATGTGTGGACACAGCGACCGAAATCATACGGCAATGTGCGGTATCATCGACGGAATCGGCTGCCTGAAGTGCATTAACACCCGGCGCAGCCTTCATCCGGGAGCACGTACATGCAAGGCAATCCTGAAATCATTCAGCATCTCAATCAAATCCTGAAAAACGAACTGACCGCCATCAATCAGTACTTCCTGCATGCCCGCATGCTCAAAAACTGGGGCCTGCATAAGCTGGGTGAGAAGGAATACAAAGAATCCATCGATGAAATGAAGCACGCCGATAAGCTGATTGAGCGTATTCTTTTTCTGGAGGGATTGCCCAATCTACAGGATCTCGGTCGGCTCGGAATTGGTGAAAGTGTTCCCGAAATTCTTAAAAGCGATTTGAATATGGAGTACGACGCCGTAAAAGATCTACGCGCGACGGTGGCGCTTTGTGAAAAAGAACAGGATTACGTAACCCGCGATCTGGCGGCCGATATTCTGGACTCGGAAGAAGAGCATATCGATTGGCTGGAAACGCAACTACAGCTGATCGAACAGATCGGACTGGAAAACTACTGCCAGTCGATGATTTGAGCGCCTCTTAACGTTTTCGTAAAAACGCATCCGGGCATCACATTTTGTCGTTGGTGTCTAATAAATTGCGCAGCCGATCGGCCTTCGGCCGGAATAAGAGCCGACACATCCGAATATGGATAACCGGATACTCGCCGGGTCAGCCAATAGATCGGCGCTTGCCAATGCCTCGCTTGACCTCCTGACCCCCGTCTATTTTGCTGCGTAAAAATTTTTCGATATTACAGGCAGTTACTATGCGACTCAATCGATTCCGGACTGCGGAACATACAGCTCCGAACACCAATATTACACAAGCTTCATCCTTATCACCGCGCACCTGGCGACGCAACTCTCTGTACGCTCTCGTGGCGATTGGCCTGCTGATTTTTCACTGCGGCGACGGTAAAACGCAAACCATCCCCGAATCGGAAGAAGCCAGTATCAATCGCTACTGGAATGACGCCGCTCGTTATCTGGCCGGAATGGAGCCGCTGCCGGACAGCAAATTGAGCGCGCTGGAAAGCAAACCCGAAGCGCAAAAGCACCGTGCCTTTTTTCAAGAAGCGTGGCCCCGGGTGGATCAGAAAATGACCGTTATGCGCAACTGGGCGCGCAGTGAAATTCTGGATGCCCGCGCGTCCGAACGTACTATTTTTTATCCCTTCAGCGGCCCCGATTTTCTGAATCTGTTTACCTTCTTTCCCGAAGGACCCGAGTACATCATGTTCGGTCTGGAACCGCCCGGCGAACCGCCGCGGATTGAAGATATTCCCGAAGCCGATCGCGCTTCTTATCTGGCGAATATCCAGTTGTCCATGAAATCGATTACGGCCTTTTCTTTCTATCGCACACTATCCATGCGCGAAGATTTTAATAATGATAAGCTATATGGTCTGGCGCCGGCCATCATGGTTTACATTGCGCGCACCGGCAATCGACTGGTGAACGTAGAATCGGTATACGTCGGTAAAGACGGCGAACTGCATGTGGGCATGGCGCCCTCCGCCCAGGGTAAACAATTGCCCGCCGATTTTAAAGCCCGCCTGGACGTTATTGAAGAAATACCGGGTATTCGCTTTCAGTTCATGAAGGCCAACGACCGCACCGTATACTCACTGGTTTATTTTTCGGTTAATGTGGCGGACGATCGTTTCGTCAAGCGACCCTGGTTTGCGCAATATCTCGAAAGCAAAGGGCCGACGGTTACCTATATTAAGGCCGCATCCTATTTAATGCACTATCCATATTTCAGTAAAATCCGGGAAGAGGTGCAAAAAGTCAGCGCATACATAATGCAGGAAGACTCGGGCATGCCGCTTAAAAGTTTTGATACCAACGAATGGAACTTACGCTTCTATGGCGCCTATACCCGACCTATTCCTCTGTTCCGCAGCTTTTATCAGGAAGATTTGAGGGCCGTCTATACCCGGGGCGGCGAGAATGTTCGTCCCCTGCCCTTTGGATTGGGATACATGTATCGAGAAGGTACTTCGAATCTAATGGTGGCCGTGAAGAAAACCGAATCGGCAGAAAACTGAGCGCTGCCTGAAATATTTTTGCATTTCGAAAAGAACCACCGGCCCGCATCGGCCGGCAGACTCTTTCACGGATTTCCGCAGGGCCGATGAGCGATCATCGGCCTTTTTGTTATATGATTATCGAGCCCGCAAAATCATACGCATACCGCCTTCGTTGGAAAGTGTAATGCGCGCTCGCGGGCGAACGGCCTGATCCGGATGTAATTCCAGGCGAAAATGACGGGCAATCGATGCCAGCAGCAACGTCGCTTCTAATTGAGCAAAATAATTGCCGATGCAAACATGCGGACCGGCACCGAACGGGATATAAGCAAACCGATTGATGCCGCTCTCGTTCTCCGGAGTAAAGCGATCCGGATTGAATTCCGTCGGATTTTCAAAAAACTGCGGCAGACGGTGCATGACATACGGCGATATAAAAAAGACCGTTCCGCGCTTGAATTGATAATCACCCACACGGGCATCCGTGTTCAGTTCGCGGCCCATAAGCATCCAGGCGGGCGGATATAAACGCAGCGTTTCTTTCACGATTTGTTGGGTAAATGGCAACCGGGCAAAATCCGCATCGCTTACAATGCGTGACAATCCCCCCGTTGTCGTTGATTCTGTCGACATCCGTCGGCGTTCCAGTTCGGCATGCAATTGCGCTTCCACATGCGGATATTGCGAAAGCAAATACCAGCACCAGGTCAGGGCATTCGATGTGGTTTCGTGCCCGGCCGCAAAGAGAGTAACCGTTTGATCGTACACTTCCCCGGGCGTCAGACGACTGCCGTCATCATCCCGTGCGGAAAGCAACATGGAAAGCAAGTCGTGCGCGTCGCTTTGCTCGCCCTGGCGATGTTGTTCAATAATCGGCGTAAGTCGATTGCGCAGGATACTACGCGAACGTTTGCGTCGACGGTTATTCGGCGTGGGCAACCAGTGCGGCAGCGGAAAGCCGCGCTGCAAATCGATATCGGCCGCTTCCTGTAAATCCTGGATGGCGGTGCCGATCTCTTCGGCTACCGAACGCACGTCAGCGTGGAATAACGCGCGGGCCACTATAAACATTGTCAGGCGCATCATTTCATGTGCGATATTTTTCTCCTGGCCGTCGCGCCAATCCTGAATATGATCGGCCGCGAAATCTTTCATTACGGCGGCATAAGCGCCGAGCCGATCCGGATGAAACGCGGGCTGGATCAATCGGCGTTGACGACGATGATAGTTACCGTTGGAAGTAAGCAAACCGTTGCCCAGAGAAGGCTGCAGTACGCGCAAATCGATTTTGGATTTATCAAAGAGATTGGCTCTGGAAACCAGTATCTCCCGGATCAGGTGGGGAGCAATCGGCATGTAAAAAGTGGTAAAGCCGATCCGGAAACGCAACATATCCGCGTCGGGCCCGGCTTCCAATGCCGAATTAAGAAAATAGCTGAGGGAATCGGTGCGATATTCCCGCAATCCGCCCACGATCGGTTTTCCGCGTACTATGTACATAGTACCAGAAAAAAGAAACATGTCAGCGCTGACTACAAATCGGCGACGTGCAAAATGCGATTCTTACCGTCGGATTTGGCCCGGTACAATGCCCGGTCGGCCTGTAAGAACAGTTCGCCGGGCTCTTCGCCATCCGACGGAAAAGAGGCAACGCCGCCGCTGATGCTGATGTTACCGCTCGACAATTGGGCAACGGCCACTTTTTCAGAAAAGCGACCGGCAACCAACATGGCGGCCTCGGCCGAAGTTTCGGGCATGATCACGACAAATTCTTCTCCACCGTAGCGACAGGGAGTATCTTCTCGCCGAAACTCACTGTTTAACATACGCCCCACGCATTTTAGCGCTTCATCGCCGGCCGTATGACCATGGGTATCGTTGTATTTTTTAAAATTATCAATGTCGAATAAAAACAGAGTGAGTTTGCCGTTGTGGCGGCGAGCCCGATTAATTTCCCGCATCAAAGTACGATCGAAATAACGTCGGTTATAAACCTGGGTCAGTTCATCCAGCACGTTGTTTTTCATCATCTCGTCGAAGATGCTGATTTCAATGATCATGGGATTTTTTAGAATCTTGTTTTGATTGATGAAGAAGTCGAGTAACGCCACCCGCAAACCGACCGGTCGTCCCAGATTCTCGGCCATTTCCTGATTATGACGGATTATAGCGTCCCAATAATTCTGCGCCTCCTTGCCTTCGAATTCATAATGAACCAACACCCGGAATAAATCCACCAGGAAGTCTTCCGTGGAAGAGCGCCGAATGCGCTCCAGTGACTCCAGAATTTTAGATTCATTTTGCATGTCTTCCTGTAGAATCGCTTTGATGCGTTTGCGGAAGGTGTTTTCATGCTTGAGAGTATCAATTCGGCGATGCAGCGATCGAATCTCTTCGGCCGACATGCCCTGAATTTGTTCATGCGCCTGGATGGTCCGATCGGCTTCCAGCAGTTCCTGATGACTGAATTCGGTCAGCTTTTCATAAGCCTCTATAATCCGCTTCAAGCGATTGATTTCTTGATCCTGATGAGGGGCCCCGGCCATATCTGCTTCCGCATGAATTGCGCGATGAAATTGACAGCCCGTCAATCAGAATTCCACGCGAGGTACTTAAATCTGGAAGAGTTTCCGCTTTACCATTATTGTGCGCATGCTAAAAAAGCAATCCGGGGCGGTTGTCATCACCTGATTGCGTGACCCTTCAGATTGTACGAACGCACCGCCGGCATAATTTGAGATGTAATCATAAAGAAAATACCCGGTACGAATCCGCATGTCCGATTATAATACAGCCCTCGAACTTCTGGAACGAATTCGAAAATTGAACGAATCCGAAACGGAAGATCCCCTGCCCACATCCGAAGATCTGTATCGGCATCATGCCGCCGATTTTATAAATTCAGAAGAGCGCATGCGGTCCTTGCTGGCGGCTCTGGCGGCGGCGCATTCGGTATTTACGGTGCACCTGGTCGAACCGGACGAAGAACACGATGTGGACGGCGTCTTTGGATATATCGTCGCGGACATCGGATTGGTGCGTAAACTGGAATCGCACGCCAACCGCAAACTGGAATCTTTATACGAACAACAGTTTTATAAGCGCAAATCCGCCGCGGGTATCTGTCGCGAACTTCTGCCTCAGGCGCGCATGTATAATAACACACCCCTGGGACGCGCGTTAAATCTCTCCATTATGACCCAGCAATACATTCACCTGCTGACCGAAGACGCCATGCAGTACACCGATAGCTGGAAGATCAAACGACTCAAAGAAGAACTGGGCGAAACCGATTCCGTTTCGGCCGATCCGGACGACACGCAGGCCGCTATTGCGGATGATATGGACACCGGCGTACCGACCACTGCGCAACAGACCGGCGCCCCGTTGATTGACAGCGGATTGGATCTGGATGACAACCCGAACGATAATGCCGATCGCTTCGCGTCGATGCCCGGTGAGGAAGACCATCGCAGAGCACTGGACGAATCCACAGCGCGGCCCGGTCCGACCCGGGTAGACGACGATCGTTCCAGTTGGGGGAAAGCGGTCCGCAAATACGGCGTGAACTTCCTCCTGCGCATGCATTTGCGGCGCAATGAATTTGAAAAAATAAGCTGGCTGATCAAAACCGGACGCATTACCAACCCGGGCGATCTGCGTTTTATCCGGGACACGGCGCGTGAAATGGAAACGCGTAGCCAGACGGACATGGCCCTGCAGCCTTTTAAGAACGATTTGATCGATCTGCGGCGGAATGCGCAACGCAAGCTGAGCCAGACGCATTCATAATCGTCTTATGAAGTACGAGCCCGTAACGGCGGTACGTATTGGTTGCGTATCTGACGTGACCGCAAAAAGCTGGGTGTGCCGGCAGGCTGCGGGCGAACGTGAGGCCACATGAAACTCAGAGAAAATAACATCAACAAGCTCGATCAGCAGGTATTCGACGTACTGATTGTCGGCGGTGGTATTAACGGTGCCGTATCGGTATCCTCTCTGGCCAGCCGGGGGGCGACCGTCGCCATGATCGACCGGGGCGACTTTTCCAATTTTACCAGCCAGGAATCATCCAATCTGGTCTGGGGCGGCATCAAGTACATGGAAACCATGGAGTTCGGTCTGGTGCGCAAACTGTGCACGGCCCGCAATCACTTGATCAAAGCCTATCCTGCCAATATCGAAGAAATTCGTTTTTTTGTTACGCTGGAAAAAGGCTTTCGATTCAATCGCTTTTTTATGTTCTGCGGCGGCCTGTTGTACTGGCTGATCGGTAATTTTTTCACCCGGGCTCCGCGGCTGCTTTCCCGCAAGCGCATATCGGCGGAAGAGCCGGTGGTCAACGTAAACAATGCAACCGGCGGTTTTGAATACTCGGACGCCTTTCTGCGCGATAATGACGCGCGCTTTGTCTTTAAGTTTATTCGCT
>JAGRMX010000168.1 GCA_020441025.1 Leptospiraceae bacterium | reverse complement strand
TCAGCTATCTTTTTTTGTATGGAGTGCCTCTCATGTTGCAGGAGCAGATCTTCCATGACGGCGTTCAATTCTTCCGCGGGGCGACTTTCTTCAGGAGCGGCGCTGCGACTCATCAATGCCTGAATGAAAACCTGCATGGTATCCGCCGGTAGATCAAATCCGCGTAGCTCGCTTCCGCTCCAGATATTTCCCGTCAAGAAGCGTGCTTCCAGAAAGCGCCACAGAAGCTCCGAATGCGGATCGGAATACTCCAATCGCCCCAGTTGTTGGTGAAAGCGCGCCACCAGCGCCGGATTCAGCAGAATTTCCAGCAGCAAATTACGTTCCGTCCGCATCAATCGGACGGCGGTCGGATCCTGATTGGACTGCATGCGGGCCACTGAAGTCCTGCTTTCGGCGCGCGGCCGATCGATCTGACCGGGGATTCTTCGGTCGGTCGGTATACGCTGACCGACCCGTCGAGAGCTAAATTCGCGCTCCAGTTCGGTGGGATTCAGGCCGAGGATGCGAGCGGCCTCCTCCAGCAGAAAATGCTGATTGGGACCGGCCTGCAGGGCGCCCAGAGTTTCCAGCAGGCGTTCCAGAGCCGGGCGTTTCTCCATGCCGCGCGGGTACCAATCGGGTGTTTTGCCGCTATAGTAATCTACAGCCAGGCGAAGCAAAGTTCTGGAATCATCACCCGGGGATGGCGATCGACCGGTCAAATGTGCGGCAAAATTACCGGGAAACATGGTTTCATATAAAAAATAACGGGCCACCGTAACGCTCAACTCCAGGTGTTCGCCCACGCGATTTTCCTGAAACTTAAGATTGCGGGCCAGATCGAAGGGGTCCAGTCCCGGAGGTAATAGTACAATGTTCGCGTTCAGGTTACCCGATTGGGGATTCTCAATGACCAGTCGCGCAAAACGCAGGGCGGCGTTTCGTCCGGCCACATCACCATCAAATAGACACACAATCGAGCTCGTATATCGTCCCAGTAACTGCAGGTGATCGGAAGTTAAGGCCGTACCCAACGGAGCGACGGCATTGCCCCACCCGGCCCGCGCCAATCCAATTACATCCACGTAGCCTTCCACCAGGATGGCCCGGCCTTTGCCGCGTATTTCAGCGGCGGCCCGGTGCAATCCGTATAAGACCCGGCTCTTATGAAACAGGGGTGAGTCGGGCGAGTTCATATATTTGGCCGGATTGTCACTGCCGGGCAAAACGCGACCGCCAAAAGCAATCACTCTGTCCCGCAAATCCAGAATGGGAAAAACAACCCGACCGCGAAAAAAATCGTACGGTTTGCGATTTTCTTTGCCCTGTTTTAGCAAGCCCAGCCGGATCAAGTCGTTCCAACTGGATTCGGGAAATTTTTTTAATAACCAATCCCATTCTTCCGGTGCGGCGCCCAGTTGAAAATCCCGGATGGTATCCGTGTCGATCTCTCTTTTCTGTAAATACTCCAGATACGGCCGGCCATCCGCACTGCGCAGAAAGCCGGTGAAGTGCTGCATGGCCGTCTGGTTGAGTTCGAATAGTTTTTGCAGCGGATCATTCTGTTGCTTTTTCGAAGATGGCCTTTCCAGACCCGCAAAACGCCCCAGCAGTTCCAGAGCTTCGGGAAAAGGAACCTTTTCGTATTCCATAACGAATCGGAAGAGGTCGCCTCCGCGTCCGCATCCAAAACAGTGATAGAATCCTTTTTCCGGGTTAACGGTAAACGATGGTGTTTTTTCGGAATGAAAGGGACAGAGACCTTTCAGCGTATTGCCCGCTTTCTTTAAGGAAACATAACGGCCGATGTACACTTCAATAGGTACGGCCTGTAATACCTGGTCTTTGAAATCGGAGTAACTCAATGAAAGTTACAACGTCTGGAGTTTCTTTTGAACGAGATCCTTGACCAGTTTACCTTCCACGTTCTGGCCCTTGAGCTTGCCCATTACGGCGCCCATGACTTTGCCCATGTCCGACGGACCCGTGGGGTTCACACTGGCGCACACTTCGTCAACCAGGCGCTCTACTTCCGCCGCCGATACCGCCGCCGGTAGATAACGTTCAATGATTTCGAGTTCGGCCTGTTCTTGAGCCGCCTGTTCGGTTTTACCGGCCTTTTCAAATTGTTCGATGGACTCGCGTCGTTTCTTGACGGCCCGCTTTAGAACGACCTTGACCTGCTCATCATCCATTTCACTGGACCCGTCTTTGGTCAATTCGTACTGTAAGTCCGATTTTAACAGGCGCAGAGTCGCCAGTTCCTGCTGCAGGCGATTCTTCAATGCGTGACGCAGGTCCGCTTCAATTTTGTCCTGGAGTTGACCCATTTTGCTACTACCTGTCGGAGACGGCCCTCGATAGCAGATCCGTTAACCCGGGAGGAGTAACGGATCTGTCTGCGGTTGGATTGTAAGGAAAAATGTAACTTAGAGCTGGCGTTCTTTGCGCAGCATCATCAAACGCTTTTTCTCACGTTTGCGAATGGCGGCTTCGCGCTTGCGTTTTTTACGCTGCGAAGGCTTCTCGAAGAATTCCCGGCGTTTGATTTCCGATTGGATTCCAGCATTCACGCATTCCCGCTTGAATCGTTTCAGCGCCGAGTCCACGCTTTCGCCGTCTTTTACCACAATACCTATCATAAATTCTCACTTCCTGAGTGTCTGTTGCCGACCGTTTCCGGTTCGCGGACCCCGATCCGGGTGCCCACACTTTACCAGTGTGAGCCATAAGTGAGAGGCAACCATCTGCTGACAAGCAAAAAAAGCCTGTGGGGCCGATGGGAGATGTTATGGTCTGAGGGCCCTCGCTGGATCCCTGGAGACGGAATGTGTTCACGGGGCAAACGGCTTTCCCACGGGAAAGTTGACTGCAAAAGCGCGCAAATCGGGCGAGTGCCATAAATGAATTTAACCGGTGGTACTTAATGTATGTTTATGTCGGTGTGCGGTACTGAACGCACGTTAAGTTAAACAAAATAAAAGTTAACAATTTTTTTCACAATCTTCCGTAAAAACCGAAAAAGTTGTGTACTCTTTTTGCGATTGTACCGTTAAAAAATTAGCGATACACAGGAGATACACGTTGAAACTGAATAATGACGAATTCAAAAAGCAGCTCGAACAATTCATCAGCTTTCGGGGTATAGATATAGTCCTTCATCTGAAAGACGGCACCACCGTAGAACTTGATAAAAACCGCCAGATGGAAGGCGACGTGGTGATTAAAATGGGACGCGACGGCATCCAGGCCAGCGTCTCGGTCGAAGAAATCGTCAAAGCGGACTTTTTTGCCGCCTGAGATCGTATATACGGCAGCGGCATAATTGCGCTGCCGTTACTCTATTTAACATATTCGATTTTAATTCTAACTTTCTCATATATTAAATCGCATCGACCGCATTTCCCTTCTCGACATGGTTTTCTGGCGATCATATCCGGCCTTTAATAATCGGCCACTTAAATCGACTTAAGCATCCGGTCGGTTTAACGGTCTTTCAGAGCACGGAGCGAAGCATGTCAAAATCGGATTCCTGAATCAATCCGCTGTGCTTTAGATCCGCCAGAGCCACTTCCATAATATCCAGGTCCCGCTTATGAATCATGCTTGCTAATAGTTCGATGATTTTTTTGCGTCTGGTAATTTCCGGATCGCTCCCGGCATGAATGGCCTGAATCTCGGAAAGACCCCGTTCTTCCCGGGCTCGAAAGTCTTCTATGCGTCGAATGAGATTTTGCACGGCTTCCGGGAGATGATTGAAAATGCCCCGGGCCGCGCTGAAGAACGGTCCCCGCCCGGCGCGCAGGCGCAACGCATAAATCTCGGCGGGGATGCGCGGTAATACGAACGATTTCTGGCGAGCCAGCTCATCCAGAACAAAGCACAGGACGTCGTCGGAACAGAATAATAACAGCCCGATACCCACATATAGATTGCGGGCTATCAATCGCCGCATTACGGAACCGCACCGCTCCGGAGAGAGCGTATCCAGATAGGCAAAGTTTCTTTTTTGCGGACGATTACGATAATGCACGGCCTGGGACATGATCTCGCCGGTAAAATCTTCGATCTCTTCGCTCTCCTGAGGGCGATCAATGCGATCCAGGAACAGAGAAATGCCGGTAAAGTCCCGGCCCGATTGAGCCATGATGGCAATTTCATGGATCAGTAGTGTACGCAGCTCCTCTTCGGAAATGTAGACCAGGGCGGAATCCGTAAGACGCAATAACAGTTCATTGGAACGCTTTTCATCCAGAATATTCAACAAAAAGATGATAAAGTCCGAATACTTTTCGACGAAGTTCTCGATCACTTCCGACTCCATATCGCAAAGTAATCGAAAGGACTTTTTAATACTCAGCAGATTGATTTGATGAAATACACTGGCCGCGTTTTCCAGGAATCTTTCTTTTTCATCTTTCATACGTCCGGCGCGTTTTTATTCGGATGGTATTAACGGAAACTCTGGTCGATAACCGGTGTCAACTGGCCCTCGCAGTCGATCGATTTCAGGCGCGCTGAAGACTGCTGTTACGAGCCTTTCGCATCCCACGGGTTTCATCCGGCATATTTCCTGCGATTCTGCCGGTACGCTCATTTACGGAAAAGCGAAAAATTATTCTCCTGAACTTGATCCCGCAGTTGCGATTCCATATCTTCGATCAATTGTGCCGCCTGGCGCGACCAATCGGATTCGGCATCCAGTTCCAGGTAACGATTCAGGCATTCGATGGCCGGCTCAAAATAACGCAGGGAATAAAATAACAGACCCAGATTATAATAGGCTTCCGGAAAATCGGGCTCCAGGCGAATACAGTGCTGGAAGTAACGAATGGCCGCGGCATATCGGTTTTCCCGAAAATGGATGTTAGCCATGTTGTATAGCGCTTCGACACAATCCGGGTCCATCTCAAGGGCCTGTTCATATACATCCAGAGCTTCATTGAAACGCTCGAATTCGTAGCACAGGTTGCCCAGTTCGATGTAAGCCGCCAGATGACCGGGAAACACCTCTAAAATCTTTTCCAGGGTGCGCCGGATACGTCGATAATCGCCGGATGGAATCGCGTCCAGGTACTCCCGCTCCATTTTCTGCAGGGCGGGATGCGGGGCATGGATCGATTGGTCTCGAAACAGGGAGACCACTTCCTCGCGCGCAGGCCTGGCTTCGTACGCAAAATAAAGCTGTCCGGAATCGGGATTCAACAGCGACTCCGATTCGCGCTGCAATAACAGACCGGGGCCATATAACTCCAGATGACGATGCCAGTTTTCTATACCGCCGGGGTGGTTTTGCTCCGTGCCGGTCGGTGCCGGATCGGTGTGTTTTTGTGCATGCGACGGGACCGCTTCGGTCGCCCGGGCATTCGGCTCGCCGTCCTCCGCTGGATTGACCGGGTGCACGGCATTTACGACCCCGGGTTTGGCTTCAGGCTGTATTTCCAGCACCATCCGGCGAATGCGCTGCAGGCTGATGCCATTCCGGCGACACCGCTGGATAAATCGTAATTTCACCAGATCGGGGAAAGAGACCTCTCCACCGGACCCGACCAGGCCGATTTTCTTCCAATAATACAGGTGGTAACGGGGAATTCCCAGACGTGTAGCCGCTTCGCTGAGTTTCATGTATCTTTCGGGCTGCGTGGAACCGGAATTCCATCGCAGGGCTACGGACATATACGTCCGCTCTGTCCTGGACAGCCAGGTGAAAAAATCCGCCCGGAATGAGAATTCCGGATCGGCAATGCTTGCAATCAAGCCCGTGCTCTGAGATTATGTCTCCTGTCGGGTCACATTGTGCAACTACAATCTGTCCGACGCCAGCATGAATTTCCAGCGGTTTCCGGAATCCGGACCACCGCCCGCAATCATACAGTATTTGGAGAGAGCCAGCGCTATGTCCAGCAGTCAGGACCCACAGACGGGAGCCCGGAATCGTTCCGGAGATTCATTTACACACCTGCATCTGCATACCGCCTATAGTTTGCTGGATGGCGCCATTCGTATTCCTTCCCTGATGAAGCATGTTAAGTCGTTGGGCATGGACAGTGTTGCCATGACCGATCATGGCAACATGTTTGGCGCCGTAGAATTCTACAAAGCGGCCATTCAAGAAGGTGTGAAACCGATTATCGGACTGGAGTTCTATGTGGCTCCCGGCAGTCGCTTTGAAAAAAAGCACGTGGAGCGCCTGGCGGATGGGAATAACTACCACCTGGTGATTCTGGCCATGAACGAGGTGGGCTATGCCAACCTTATTCGATTGGCCAGTCGATCATATACCGAAGGCTTTTATCGCAAGCCGCGCATTGACTATGAACTGCTGGAGCAGCATAACGAAGGATTGATCTGTCTGACCGCCTGCCTGGGCGGCGAGGTCCAACGCAAAGTCCTGAATGGGCGCATCGATGAGGCCGCCCAACTGGCGGGGCATCTCCGGGAAGTTTTTGGCCGCGATCGCTTTTACCTGGAAATACAAAATCACGGATTGCCGGAAGAGATGGAAGTGGCCCGGGCGCATATTGACCTGGCAAAGCGATTGGATATCGCGTTGTGTCTGACAAACGACAGTCACTTTCTGCGCCGTGAAGACCAGGCCGCCCAGGATATTTTGCTGCGAATCAACCAGAAGAAGACCATCGAAGATCCTCTATTCTTCACTTTTAATTCCGAATTTTACGTAAAATCTCCGGATGAAATGAAGACTCTTTTTCCGGAGATACCGGAAGCTTTTCACAACACCACAAAGATCGCCGAAATGGTGGATCTGAATTTTGAATTCGGCAATCCGCTTTTGCCGCGCTTTGAAGTCCCGCAGGGTGAAACGCTGGATTCACATATGCGGGCTCTGGCGGAAGAAGGTCTGCGCAAACGTTATCAGGAACTTTCGCCGAAGGTGATGGAGCGTTTTGAGTTTGAATACAATACCATCACCAAAATGGACTTTTCCGGTTATTTTCTGATTGTACAGGACTTTATCAACTTCGCCAGGAACAACGCGGTGCCCGTCGGACCGGGTCGCGGATCGGCGGCGGGCAGTATCATCTCCTATGCGCTGGGCATTACCGATATCGATCCCTTGAAGTACGATCTGCTCTTTGAACGCTTTTTAAATCCGGACCGAAAAGAAATGCCGGATATCGACGTGGATTTTTGCGCCGAACAGCGCGAAGTCGTGATCAACTACGTTCGTGAGAAGTACGGTGCGGACCGTGTGGGTCAAATCATCACGTACGGAACCATGGCCGCTAAAGCGTGCCTTAAAGACGTGGCACGGGTATTGAACATACCATTCGAAGAGGCCAATTCTATCTCTAAAATGTTTCCGGATGTTTTGAATATATCCATTGATGATGCTTTGAAATCCTCCCGTG
>JAGRMX010000167.1 GCA_020441025.1 Leptospiraceae bacterium | reverse complement strand
GGCATGATTAAGAGCATTGTGGCCAACAGCAAAGAGCAGGCCATTAAATTGGTGGTGAATCGCGTGCCTTCCGCTATTGAAGCCAAGCGCGTCGCGGACCGGTTGACCAGCATTTCCGCTCAGTTTTTAAAGACTCAGGTGGAGAGTCTGGGTTTTGTTTTCGAAGAAGATCTGGTGCAGAAAAGTATTCGCAGCCAGCGTCCGCATGTCGTTCTGTATCCCGGATCCAAAAGCTCGGCCTGTATGAATCATATTTCGGCCCGTCTGTTAAATTCGTCGGCGGCCGACGATGGCAGTGGAATCTTCGGCTTTTTGCAGAAACTGCTGGGAGTGGGATCGGATAGAGAAATAGGATTGTTCTGAGTAGAAACAAATGGCCCTCATGCTGAAATTTGTGGGCGGTTTTGCCATTGTTGGTTTGCTGCTCTCGGTGGTCTTCGGTATATTGGGCGGAAATCGTATCGTACCGCTGGTTGTAACGGCGGTGGTATGCAGCTTGCTTTCAGGAGGCCTGGGAGCGGGAACATATAAGATTCTGGAGCAGAGGGTTCCGGAATTTCTGGATTTATTACGCGGCGAAGGCGGCATGGATTCAGCCGATTCGGGATCGCTGGATCTTTCACTGGATGATGATGGTGAGGAAGGCGAGTACGAGGCGGACGTAGAAGAAGGCGCGGCGGCTGCGGCCGACCAGGGAGCCGAATCGAAATCGTTTGGTGATCACATAATTGTTGATAAGATCAAAATCAAGAATGAACCGAAGTTGATGGCGGAAGCCATCCGTACAATGTTATCAAAGGATGATTCCTGAATTTTTTATCGAGCAGGAACTGAACTTTTTTCCTATTGGGAATACAAATATAGAACAGGCCGGTTGACCTGATATGTCACGAATCTGGACGAAATACAAAGATCGCGAAGAACGCGAGCTATGGCGCGAGTATCGTGACCATCATAATCGTGAAGTGCGCGATTTCTTCGTGGAGAAGTACTCGCCGCTGGTAAAATACGTAGCCGGTAAAGTGGCCATTGGAATGCCCCAGAACGTGGAGTTTGACGATCTGGTGAGCTATGGCTCTTTTGGTCTGCTGGATGCCATTGAAAAGTTCGACCCCGACCGAGAAATTAAGTTTAAAACCTACGCCATGACGCGCATTCGCGGAGCGATTTTTGACGAACTGCGCAGCATAGACTGGATTCCGCGCTCCATTCGCCAGAAAGCCAAGCAGGTGGAAGAAACCATCGCCATGCTCGAGAATAAGCTCGGGCATACCGTGGAAGATGAAGACATTGCGCGTGAAATGGGGCTTTCCGTCGAGGATCTGCAATCCCTGCTAACCAAAATCTCCGGTACCAGCATGATTTCCCTGAATGACATCTGGTATCTGGGAGACGACAACGACGAAGTGTCTTTCATGGAGACGCTGGAGTCACCCGCCAATTTGAATCCGGATACGCTGATTGAAAAAGAAGAAATCAAGTCGGTGATTGTTGAGGCCATTAAACATTTACCCGATAAAGAGAAAAAAGTTATTGTTCTCTATTATTACGAGGATTTGACTTTAAAAGAAATCGGGGAAGTGCTGGAAGTCACCGAGAGCCGGATTTCGCAGTTGCATACCAAGGCCATCATGCGATTGCGCGGACGGTTGATGCGCATGAAAAACGCGTTGAAAAAATAATTATTCCAAATTTGATCAAAAAACAGGCGCCCGTTCGGGCCCTCCAGTCGTCCATTTTATCAATGAGAAATTCAAAACATTCGTATCGCCGCCTGTCTATCTGGATAGTGGCGCTCATGCTCGGTCTGTCCGGGCTGGCTCCGCTGAAACTATTCGGCGAAGCCCGCAACAACGCTAATAAAGCTCGCTTTACCCTCGGCGATTTTGATGAAGCGGTATTGTATACCCGCCGTAATTATCTGGATGCGGATGAAATCAACTCCAGTGTGGCCTATGCCGGAGCGGCCGAATTTGCTCTGCGTTCGCTGCCTTACTCGCTGGTGCTCATGTCACGCGCCTATTATGACAATCGGGAGCGATTGGAAGGTGAGGATATTCTGCCCGGTGAGCCCATAATGCTGGAGCATACCGATCGGTATTTAATATTCAAGCCGGATTACCACCAGATTCGACTGGATGCCGAACGCGAAAGTGATGCCCAGGATTCGCCCGACAGCGGCGGCATAGTACGGGAAAATCAGGAAGAGCAGGCGGAAGATCGTCCGTTGACTCCCGCAGAGCGCATTGAACGGCAACGCGAAAAACGGCGCGAAGTTCGCCAGTTCATGGATAAGACGTGGACCGATTTACGTTTCAGCCGCGACGATTTTTTAAGCGTACTGCATTGGATAGAAGAACATAAATCCGGATATGATGAGCGCCCCGTCGATTTTAGCGGCGATGATCCCTATGCCGACGATCCCTTCGGCATGCATCATGTATATCTGGCGGCGGTGAACGGATACCTGACCAGCGTGGACGCCCACGCTACGGTAATGGATAAGGCCGCCTGGGATAAACTGATTTCCGAGGCGGAGGATTCCTCTTTTTCTGGAATTGGCGCTATGTTGCGCGAAGACCCGGGCGGGGATGTGATTGTAGAAAGTCCGCTGCCGGGGTCGCCGGCATTGAGCGCCGGGTTGCGCGCCGGTGACGTGATTCGTCGAGTGGACGGCACGGTCATTGCCGGTATGGAATTGTCCGAAGTGGTGAACATCATTCGCGGCGAAATCGGCACAACGGTAACGCTGGAAGTTTATCGTGAACTGGAACAATCCACGTTAAGCATTCCCATTAAGCGCGATCGAATTGAAATTAAGGCCGTTTCTTCCACATTTATTGAAGAAGAACGCATCGGAATTATCAAGATAACCAGCTTTCTGTACAAACGCACGCCCACTACGGCCGCGGTGTTTAAAGAATACAACGAGCTAAAGGAACGCGCCGGAGGCAAACTGAAGGGTCTTGTGTTAGATTTACGCGGAAATCCGGGCGGTCGATTGGAAGAAGCGATTCGTACTGCCGGATTGTTTCTGCCGCAGGGCGTGCCGGTAGTGGATGTGGTTTCTCGAAATTATCGCGAGGAACACGAGAATCCCATGTATCCCATAATCGAAGACGATCTGCCCATTATCGTGCTGGTAAACGCGAACTCCGCCAGCGCCAGTGAGATTCTGGCCAGCGCGCTCATGGATCATGACGCCGCCTTAATTCTGGGTGAGCGTACCTTTGGCAAGGCTTCGGTACAGAGCATCAATGCATTGGAAAGCAATCGCGATTTTTTGATTAAGTTGACCGCGGCTCGTTACTATTCGCCGGAAGGTTATACGGTACAGGTGTACGGCGTCGTTCCGGATATAAAAATATCGGATGAAGAAGATCCTCTGAACTTTCCGCCCCGATTTCGCGAAGAAGACATGTGGCGTCATCTGCCCGAATTACAGGAACGCAAACCCGATCCCGCCCGCACCGAGTGGATCGCAAAACTACAGGCTAACGTCGGTACCAATCAAATTGCCGAGCAGTATTTAAAAGAACATGAAGCCGATGCGGTAAAGCCGGACTACATGCTTCGTCGCGCATTATCCTACTTTCCGGTGTTGCGACAATTTCCCGCACCGGTGCGCAAGACCGCGGACCAGGCTCAGGGCGAATCCGCCGCGAATCAAAGTTCGCGGCGGTGCTTGTTTTGAGACGTGCGAAGCAGAATTAAGATTCTTTTTCAACCAGATCAACGGCAACTTCGAATCCCATTGTGATTCCACCGGTCGTAGTACGGACATAATGCCGTCGAGCCCGATAAAAAACCTGAGAAAAATAACGGGGGGCTGTAAAGGCCGGCCGTGAAAATGGCGAAGGAATACATAATGGAGGTACCATGGATGGAACCTGTAACAGAACAACATCTGGCGGAGCACAATGGGGCCATGAACCGCGTTGCGCGCAATTCCGGCCAGGCTGTGCTTGAGCGGATTAAGGAGAATCAAGGCCGGGCGCATGAGAATGGCGCGAGAACACAGCATTACAACGTCGAGGATACCAGCGATAATAGAGCGCGCATCGAATCGGCGTTGAATGCCCTGGATGTTTTGCATCGTGAAAGCGGCCAGAATACACGTTACCAGTTTCGAACTCACAGCGAGTCCGGAAAACTACAGGTAGCGCTGGTGAATTATATTACCGGCGAAGTGGTGGAAGAAATTCCTTCCAGCAAGATTCTGGAGTTTTCAAAAGCGCTGGAAAACGTTTCGGGCCTGATTATAGAAAAACGCGCCTGATAAGGTGCGTTTGTCTTCACCCCGGGGATTCGATTGAAATCAGCGTTCAGACGCTGCGGAATCCCCTTTACCCATAGCTCCGCATGCCCAGCGTACGTGTATCCGCCAAAGCCTTGATTGTACGTCAGAATCAAGTGCTGATAATTGAAAACCACGGGCCGGAATTGTTTTATACTCTTCCGGGTGGCGGCCAGCATTATGGCGAAAATTTGATTCAAACGATAGAGCGCGAATGCAGGGAAGAACTCAATCGTGCGGTGGCGGCGGATGCTGTCGATTTCCACCGGGACCATAGCCGGTAGCCTGACCGAAGGATATGTACACCGCATGCGCGCCGATCGGGAGATGCGGCGGCGCTTCCAGCAGGGTCGTGCCGGTCCAGTACCATGCCTCCGGATCTCCGACCGCAAATAATGGATCAATCGCGGTAGCGCGCGCACCCGGTTCCGTCGCGTCCGGCGCCCGGTCGTAATCGACGATACTCTGCAATTCTTTGGGATCAGGCAGACGCCAATCATCATGACCGGCGAAATCAAGCTCCGCACAATACGCCAGCGCGTCTTGCCAGGACATGCTCTTACCGCTGTCCGATTGCATCCAGGTGAGGCCGGTGGCCGCATCGGTAACGGTATTATTGCCGTTAACGTGAAAATCGTTTGTACCGTACGCGCGGTTGCTCCGCACATATAGCGCGTAGTTCAGTTTTACGCGATTCCCGGGCAGGGTGGGCGGATAGGCTTTGATGCGACCATCGGCAAAATTAACTCCGAAGACGGCACGCTCATTGCGCATGACGCGCCCGACATACTCGGTGGCGGACCAGTACTGGGAATCGATGATACGATCACCGACGCGATTATCTCCGAACTGAAACGCGAAATAACGCGTGTCGATGTACGCTTTGCGCTCCCGTGAACGTCCGTTGAAATGAATTAACGAGTACAATTCCTTGATGGTAGGCAGGCGCCAATCATGAAAGCCACCGGTGCCGTTGCGATGCGCTCCGGCTATGGCATCCGCATACGAAACTTTCTGTTCACCGGGGGATTGCATCCACACCAGCCCCGTATTCAAATCACTGACCGTGCCGTTCGAGTTGGATTGATACCGCGGCATCAATCCAGGGTAATCCGCGTTCTGTCCATAAAACGGCGTACCCGGCGCGGGCGCGTCGATGAGCCGGTCGTTATTGTAATGTGTGCCGACTCCCGTGCCCACAATCGTGTAGGGCCGCTCGGCATTGGATTGCCCGCGCACACAGCGGGCATAATTGTAAATGCGGATCTCATCGCCCTGCGGACCGAAGCCTGCGGGATAATCGGCCGGATTTCCGGTTTTGGGATCACTACGTTGTGCACCGGCGCCGTGCACGTTGTGCAGATGCGGTTGCCGACCCGGTTGTAGGAATTGATCGCTATGGGGGGAGCAGCCGGTTAAAGGCTGCCAGATAAAGCATACAACAATAATGAATAATGTCGCTTTTGACTTCATTGTTTATTCTAGCTATCCAGAACTTTGCGCAGGGTACGACCCAGATCGGCAAGGGTGTATGGTTTGGACACAAAATTTTCGCCTTCCACGAACTCGGCTCCGGTAATTCCGCGCAATGCGCTGAATCCGCTTACATATATGACTTTTACATTCGGCCGATCTTGCAGCAAAGTCTGCGTCAGTTCCACACCGTTCATGCCACCGGGCATAATAACGTCGGTAATAACCAGTTCAATCTGCTCCCGGCTTTCTTGCCAGATTTGCAGAGCTTCATTGCCATTGCCGGCGGTAAGCACCGTGTAGCCCTGGCGTTCCAGATACCGACTCAACGTTTTACGAATTGTATCTTCGTCTTCTACCAGTAAGATTGTTTCCGCTCCTCCGGATTCATTCATAAACACTCCTTCCGTATGTATGCTATTGTTCGCAAAATTTATGATCGGTAGAAAAATGCGAAACGTCGTACCGACTCCGGCCTCGGTGTACACGCTGATCCATCCGTTATGCTGTTGGACTATGCCCATAACCGTGGATAGCCCCAGTCCGGTACCTTTATTCACGCTCTTGGTCGTGAAAAACGGATCGAAGATGTTGGGCAATACATCTTCCGGTATGCCGGTGCCATTGTCCGTAATGGTCAGGCAGGCGAATGTGCCTTCCTGTATTTGAGCCGATTGTTGAGCACTCAAATGGTCGAAAGTCTGGATGCCGGCTTCGCAAATCAGTCGGCCTCCCGAGGGCATGGCATCGCGCGCATTAACCGCCAGATTCATGATAATTTGATCGAGCATGCCCGGATCGGCGTGAACGAGAATCCGTTCTTCGTTCGTCTGAAACGTAATGGATACGTCCTCTCCCAGCAAGCGCACCAGCATTTTAATTGTGTCCCGCATTTGTTTGACCAGATCGACTTCGCGCATTTCAACTTTTTCTTTTCGGCTGAATAAAAGCAACTGACGTGTGAGCGATGCGGCCCGATCGGTTGCGCTTTTAATATGATGGATGGATTCGGCGATATCGGCATCGAAGTGATAATCTTCCAGTAAGGATAGCTGTCCCATAATGATGGTCAGTATATTATTAAAGTCATGCGCAATCCCGCCGGAGAGGCGGCCGATGGCTTCCAGCTTCTGGGCCTGCATCAATTGTTCTTCCAGTTTGCGCTGTGCGGTGACGTCCTGAGTGGTACCCCGCATTCGTATTACTTTTCCGGTTGCGTCGGTGACGACTTCCACACGGGCATATACGATTCTTGTTTGACCGTCGCTGCGAATAACCCGATGATTTAAATCAAACCCCTGTTTGGTTTCAAAAGAGACCCGGGCCATTGTACGCAATTGTTCCCGGTCGGTTGTCGGTAAATATTCCATGTATTCTTCGAAGCGTGGGGTGACTGCGTTCGGCTCAAGACCCAGCAAGCGATACATTTCCGGCGTCCACCGAAGAGTATCGTTCACCACATCCCATTCCCAGCCGCCGATGTGGGCGATTTCCTGGGTTTCAATCAATTGGCGGTCCTGTTGTATGAGCGCCTGTTCCACTGCTTTGCGCTCGGAAATATCTTCGGCCACACCTACAATTCTGTTCACCCG
>JAGRMX010000166.1 GCA_020441025.1 Leptospiraceae bacterium | reverse complement strand
AACGGGCGTTACAGGCTGACCCGCGCATTACACACCGGTAAACAAAAAGATTACGATGTCAGATTTACCGGCGCTCTCGAAGTAAACGCGGATTATGTTTTACATGACACCTTGAATAACACGCGCCGGCCGGCTACCTTTCGATCCGATCAGGCGCTGGAAAATGAAGGCCATGAATTTCTGGCCGCCGGCCATCCCTTGATCGAAGAATCGCTGGCATATTTTTTAAAGCACCCGCGCCGACGCTGCATCGTTTATGCGCCCGAAATGGACGGGCGCCGCTCGGGTGCCTGTTTGATTTATGTGTGTCGTTATCTGAACGGCATGACCCGCGCCGAATTAATTACCTGCCACGTATCCCGCTCCGGCAAAATAGAAATCAACCTGGAAGATCGCCTGCCGGATATTCCGGGCAGTCACGCGCATCAGGACCGGATTCGCATCGAGCAGCGCTGGGAAAAGAATAGGTTAAATGACATCGTTCGCAATGCCACCGAAGTGGTCGAACAGCGTGCAATGCAGCGAGCGGAAGAATTAAAGGAAAATTTACACAGTATCTTCAAAAAAGAAGAATACAAACTGGAAATCAGTTACGGCAAAAAAATACGCCAACTGGAAGAAAAACGCGACCGATTGCAACTCAAATGTCGCCTGGAACCGACGTCGACCAATCGAGCGCAGTTGACCCGCATAGAAAATGACCTGTTAAAATCAAGGCAGGAGCGTGAGATGCGCATCTATAAAGTGCGGCGGGAAGGGCGGGTCAATGTGGAACTGGAATTATTACAGATGTATTTAATCGGTGGATAGCGGTCCCTGCTCGAACTCGTTACTGCGGTTCCCGCTCGCCTCGTTACTCTCAGGCCTGGATACACCGCGCCGTTGTTGATGAAATTCATAATGCAATAAACCGGCACCGTGTTCAAAAACCAGCGCGCCCCCCAGACCGCCCACCCGCACGGCCTGCAAGGCGGTAGCAATCGTCAATGCCAGTGTTAGCAACATTGTGGTGCGAATATAAACTTTGCCCGCCTTCCTGCGTATTCCAATCGCGGCCAGGCCACCGGACGCAAACGCAAGCAAAGCGAACCATATAAACCGCCAACCGGCGCTCTCATGTGACTCAATCGCGTCCGCCAGACGGTCATGTGCCGGCATTAAATCGATGGAATTGTCATACGCGGAAATCGGCGAACCCTTGCCAACTTCGGTTGCACCGTGTGATTCTGATGCACCGTGTGATTCGGTTGCGCTGCTTAATTCGGTTGCGCTGCGTGCTTCGGACTGTGCCAGTACGAAGTCTCGGTCCCGTTCGCCGGTGAAGGCGGCGATCAGAGCGAACAGAACAATCAAAAATTGAATAATTAATCCGGCGGACCAATAGACGCAATGACGTGAAGTTCGCCAGTACACCATTAACAACGCTATGGATACGAACGGCGCCAATACACTCAAACCAATGGGAAAGTGAGCGAGCAGCGAGTGCAGAGGTACATCCATTTCGCGACTACTCCGCTCATTCACCTGAAGAAGATCGGTCCGGTGCCTGTATGCCGGATTCACAAACCCGAATTCGATCGCGACCGGCCTCTTTCGCGGCGTATAGCGCCTGATCGGCCCGATGAATCAAATCTTCGGCATCTTCACAATCAACCGTGTGACAGATACAAATACCCGCGCTGATCGTAACACACTCAGCAACGCTGGATTTCGCATGTGTAATTCGCAATTGCCGAATGCCTGCACACAATCTTTCCACCTGGTCGATGACTGCGGGCAATTCGTCACCGGTCAACAGTACAATGAACTCTTCGCCGCCATAGCGAGCCACATAATCCGTCGCACGACGGAATGTGCTCTTTAATTCAGCGGCAATCCTCTGAATGCATTCATCTCCTTTCTGATGGCCGTAGAAATCATTATAATTCTTAAAAAAATCGATATCAATCATCACCGCCGCCACGGAAAAATTCAGGCGATGCGCTCTCTGCCATTCGGAAGCCAGTATCGTTTCGAAGTGCCGACGATTGTAGAGATCGGTCAGTCCGTCCCGGATGGCCAGCTCCTGCAGACTCTGCTGCACCTGTTTCAGCTCAGTTATGTTGGTCGCAATGATCGCGTAACGACGTATTTTCTTTAAGTCACCCTGATCCACCTGATTGATCCCGGTTTGCTGAATGGATTCGCTACCATCCTTGTGCCTGAATGTTATCTCGCCTTTCCACGCACCGGATCTTCTCAGATGGCGAACCGTTTGCAAAGTGGACGCGAGCATATTCGGAGCCGATAAAAAATTCAAGAATTGTCGCCCCAGCACTTCAGCGTGCGCGAAGCCGGTTAACTCGCAAAAAGCGGAGTTAGCGCGTAGAATCATACCGGTTTCATCCAGCACCAGAATGCTTTCCGAAGTGTTTTCGAACACCGTCGCGGATAATTGCAATTCCCGGCTATATGCATCGATTTGTTTCATCATTCGATTGAATTCACGGTTTAGAACGGAAATTTCATCTCGACCGGATTCATCTACCTGGACGATGTTCTGGCCGGGAGTATAGTTGCGAGTGGCGTATACCAATCGTGCAATACGGCGCGTAAGTACATAGGACAGTACGAACCAGCTCAGCACGCTGATGCCGAACATGGCCGCTACGAAGAATAGAATATATCGTCGATACGCGGATTCGGTGCGCTCGAGATGCGAGGCCAGATCGTACTCCAGATACAAACCGTATTGACTGAGTTCTGACGGCTCTCCCGGACGCACTATCGGATCTATTTGAAAAACATAGTAACGACGATGCCCGTCCGGTGAATTCATACCGGCCCGGCCTTTACGTTTGGCCAGCATAACACGCAGGTCTTCCAGCGCCGGGGCGGTCATTACATTCGAAATGGGTTTATTGATCAAAAAATAGTCGGACGAGAATCTAATCATGCCGGCTCCGTCGATCAACAACACTCGATACAGATAAGGATCACCGGCGGCCCGACTTATAACTTTACGCACTCCCCAGGCGTCCTCATTACGCAGCAAATATCCCAGCGTATCGACCAGTTGTATTCCCTGCAAATTGGCGCGTGTATTCAACTCGCTGATGGCCTCTTTCTCAACATGGTTGACATAAAAATAGTATTGAGCACCCAGAACGGACAGGTTAATCAATAGAATGCCGGCGGGCACCAGAAATCGCAATGGAATAAAAAACCGCTGTTTCAACTCCCTGTTCAAATGGCTACCCGGGGCACACGAAATTCAATCATTGGGACTGTTTCACAAAATCGGATCGGAAGAATTGAGTCGCGGCGGGCATCTCTTGCTTCAATTCCCCCCGCTGACCAAGAAAGTCAATTATACGTGAATATGTAGAGAATAATTGCGGGTTGGTGCCGCTCAGCAGCGCATGACTGCTGCCTGGATCCGGGAATTTTAAACCTTCCAGGGCATTCAAATACTCATCCGCCGAGATGGATTCCCTGGCGGCCAGCAAAGGCGCCACTTCATGGGGATACTTCTTTTGATACTCAATCGCCCGATACCAGCCCGCAACCACCTGCTGAACAGCCTCCGGATTCTGATTGATCAACCGCGACCGACAGATCAAGACATCCACGATCTCACCTTCAATCTGACCGCTATGGAATAAAACTCGTGCACCCCGCTTCATTAAACGAGATTTAACCGGCTCGAATGTAATCAATGCGTCGACCGATCCCGATAGATAAGCCGATTCATGACCGTCCACTTCCAGTGCGACGACATGTACATCCTCCGGGCGCAGGTTGTGATGCTCCAGCGACCGGAATAACATATACGCACCCAGGGCGGTATTTTCCACTCCAACGCGCCGACCGCGCAATGCCTGGATCGAATTCAATCCGGGATTCCCCAGCAGCACATCTCCACCGGATGAAAAATCCAGCAGTAATATCACCTGGAAATCCGGTTGGTACTGCCAGAGCAAAAGCGACTCGTCCAGGGTTACAGCGGCCATCTGGATTAAATCATGGCGATACGCGCGCAGGACCTCGGACGCTGATGGATACTGCACCAGACGCGTCTGTCGCGGGAAGAATTCGTACTGTTCCGCCAGATACAACGGCTCATAGCCCGGCCAAACGTTGGTTCCAATCTGAATGATTTCCGTGCGGGGCTGACAGGCGGTCAGCATACAGATCAACAGGATTATCGGCAGGGAAATAAATCGTAGATATGACCAACGAGGCATACGCACTATCGATCCTGAAAGGACTGAATCCAATCCCTGATCATCCCACAGGCCGATTGGATCAGTGTCGGTAGCTCCACCTGCTCAGCGCGAGAGAAGTCGGAAAGCAAATAATCGGCGATGTTGGGATGTTCCGGGCGACCCACACCGAAACGCAAGCGATCAAAATCACGGGTGCCGATGCGGTCAAAAATATCCCGCAGCCCGTTATGCCCCTTATGACCGCCCCCGCTCTTCAATCGTAAATCTCCGAATCCCAGTTCCACCTCATCATGCACTACCAGCATATGCTCCGGTTTGATTTTATAAAACCGGAGGGCCGGAGCCACGCTCTGCCCGGAACGATTCATAAAGGTCTGTGGTTTAACCAGTACCAGATTCGCAGGCAGGCCTGTAGAATGGGCAACCAATCGACACAGCTCTCCATTCCACTTGTTCTCATCGAAACCGGCACCCCAATCCCGAACGAGTTGGTCCAGCACCATGAAGCCTATATTATGCCGATTGCCGGCATATTGTCTGCCCGGATTTCCCAGCCCGACAATCAGATATTCGCTCGACATACGCTCCAGGAATCCAACCCGACAGATACCGACAACGTCTATTTAATGCCCTCCAACGGAGATACAGGCAAAGGCTGGAAGTCATACCCAATCATCCTTCTGGTCCAATGCCAATAGGTCCAAACCAGCCCCCGGGCTTCGACTTCGGCCCCATTTTGATGCCATAACAGCATTAGCTTAATCATAAGCACGTGTATTGCACTAATTTTGTGCGCATAGAACATCGCATCACTGCAAATCAAAGGGATTCTTATGCCAATTTGCCACTATCTTCTATATAATTACATGTGCGCTCACTCCTGTTCACTGGACGCCGGCAAATTGGCCGTGCAAATCTCCATCCAGGTCGAATAACTACGTAAATTTGCTTCTAGAGATGCCATTCAGGAGCTAGTCGGCAAAAAAAACAAAAAAAAGCAACGATGTGATCATATTTGGTACAGTATATGCTAATAAAGTCACCATAAATGGTTCCTGATTCATCAATCATTTGGATGAAGAGTGTGAGAGCTTTGACTCTTCCGCCGGGATCAAAGCAAGGGGTGATTCTCATGAAGAAGTTTGGAATATTTTTACTGGTCCTGACAGTGGTAGGCGCCTCCGCGTCCGAGCTGTCAGCACGTGATTACGTAATTTTCGTACACGGCCGCTCAGGAAGCAACCACTGCGGTACCGGCACATCGGATGTGAACAATTACTGGGGCAGCGCCAAAAACATCAGCACATCACTGACAAAATACTTCGTTGGCTATGATGGCGGAAGTGATCCGCGCACCTGGGGTTCCTGCCGCGCACAATCCAGCCTGTATTCGGTCCTGGAAAGCCGTTGCACCGGGTCTAACTGGTGTAAACTGATCTGCCATAGCGCCGGCTGCTACGCAACCGAGTACTTCCTGGATAAATCAAGCAAATCATACAACATTGATTGGGTAATGGCATCTTCCAGCGCCGCCGGTGGATCGGAGCTGGCCAACCTGGCATTCTGGGAATCTAACAGCATGGTGGACGCGCTCAAAACCGGCAATGCTCGCGGATCATACAATCACAACGATACCAAAGGCGTAGGCATCTGGGCTCTGGCCGGATATCGCGGCGTATGGTACGATTCCTGGTATCTGCCCGGTGAAGACGACGGTGCCGTATCTTTCCACAGCACCTGCGGTCACCGCAGCACAGGAAGCCACAACGTATGTAACCAATCCAAGTATTCCTATCACTATATCTGGAGCGGTTCTACCAATAATAATAACAACTACAGCTCGTCCAAACTGGGCTATTATCGCACACACGTCGGTGATAACAGCAAGTCCATCAATGACGCAGCCAAGAAAGAGTGGAACGATTGCCGCAACTACGGCTGGGGTTGTAACTGAAATCGATCTCGAATAATATCGATTCTTACTCGACAGAATAGAGGTAAGCTCTGCTTACAGATTTCTGACTTGAAAAAGCCCTCTACGGAGGGCTTTTTTTATTGCCCATTCCCCTCCTGAACATTTCTAATGCTACCTGTTCAAATGCGGCGATTGGCCCGACGGACTTTAAATAAACATTCTGCCGGGCGCAACAGGAGCAATAAACACATATGAAGCGTAAGCATTTACTGGCCGGATCGATTGTCCTGATTCTATTGATGATCGGAATTCTGGCGATCCTTCTATCCAACGATGATAACGACATCACCAACATGGAAGAGCAGATGTTCGATCCCGAACAGCACTTTCATATTCGCGAAGGCGCGGAAGGGTTTCCCTCGCCCCGCGAACTGGAAAAAATGATTAATGAGGGCCCTACGCCTGAAGCACAACTGGTAGCCTATCGATTGTATTCGCGCTACCCGCCGGATTCCCGCCCGTTATCCCGGGATATGCGCGACCTGACCAATCCGTGGCAGATTAAATATGTCCCGCTGCCCATCATGAACGATCCGCGCGCCCGCAGTGAAGACGCGTTAAAGAAAATGATCGATGAGCTGGTCGCTCAGGGCAAAACGCGCGAAGAGATCATGGAGCAATTGAATGAGGAAGCCCGGGAATCGCCCCGGTTTGTCTTTGAGCTGAATCGACATACCGTCACCGCCAATGATGAGCTAAAAGCCATACTGGTAGTCACCGATTCGGGCGGATCGCCGCTTTCCATCGACCTGATGAGCGCTGAAATGAAAAGCGACGGGCATTTTGGAAACATCGGCCTGGGCAGCGTACCGTACGATCAAAAAGGACCGGGCAATTATCTGTTCACCTGGAAAGCGCCCTCGGCGGATAAAAAATACTGGGGCAGCCTGACTCTGGAAGTGCGCGCCCGGGTGCCCGGCATAGAAGACGAGGTTACGCTTACACAGGGATTTTATTCCAGTCCCATCGCTCCGGCACGTTTTACCGGCAATGCCAGTGAACGTCTGGAAAAAGGTTCTTTGCTGATTGATGTGGAACTGGATGTGGAGCGCGAGTGTCGTTATTCGTTGCACGCGAATCTGTATTCGGTGATTGATGATGAGCCCACTCACTGGGCATCGGTGGATGAAATTCTAAAACCGGGCCGCCAGGTTGTCTCGTTCAAATTCTTCGGTAAGGTCTTCC
>JAGRMX010000165.1 GCA_020441025.1 Leptospiraceae bacterium | reverse complement strand
AGGCCGGAACGTGAACACCGTCCATCCGTTTCAATTGTCCCATTCTTAAGCGGCTCAGGGCCCATCCACGTATTCATTTCAATAAGGCAATGCCCTGGATCGGAAGTCCGATTTGGGTGAATTCTTTTTTATGTGCCGAAACTATGATCAATTTTTCCTATTCTGTGACATAAGCCACCATTGCGTCTAAAATACGACATAACTGCACGTTAAGTTCTTAATGCGACATAATGTAGTGAGTTGTATTTAACGCGACATAATCCCGGCTCCAGTATCTTAAAGTGACATAATACAGAACATACTTTATTATGAGACATAATCCGTTACCAATACTGTCGATGGCAACATTTCCGGCTCCAGAATCGAAACTGTATGCATGGCGATGCCAACCCGATGTTGATTTCTCCATACCTGGCACGGGATCGATCCTGGACCGATCATACTGAGTGGTTCTGACGCGAAATACGACATAATAAGGGGAATCAATGGGCTCATCAGGGCGGAGATGTATAAACGGAGGCCAGATGCTCGCTTTTATTAAGAAATCGGCCCTGGAGAATGGATATCGCCGTTTTTCAGGTCTGACCGGAGCCCGTATTTCTCCGTCTACAGGTGTAGAAAGTTCGATTCCAAAAACTTGACGGGCAGGTAGATGGCCGAAAAAACGTCAGTCACCCCTTGCTACGGGGGCGGGATCGGTTTATATTCCGAGAGGGGGCGCGCCATTATGTATATATCGCTCTGTAAATCCAAGATCCATCGGGCTACGGTCACTCAGGCCGATCTGCACTATGAGGGGTCACTGACCGTGGACCTGAATTTGCTGAAAGCGGCCGGAATTTTACCCTATGAGAAAGTCTCGGTGGTCAATATCAACAACGGTTCCCGGCTCGAAACTTATACGATTGTAGGCGAACCGGGCAGCGGCGTCATCTGTCTGAACGGCGCGGCGGCCCGCCTGGGACAACCGGGTGATATGATCATCATCATCGCGTACGCCTTTTATGATCCGGCGGCGGTACCGGAGGATTATCGACCCACGGTTGTGCACGTGGATGCCCACAATCAAATTGAGCACGTGACATCCGGCGATCTGGTTCGAGTTTGACGGGATTGCCGTTGGCGCATAGCAATACGTATTCATAATCACGCGATCGGTAATAATGCGCTTCCACCCCTGAAGTGCATTGTAATCCCTGAATGCCGGCCATTCATTCCGGTGTGCACACGCGATTCGCGCTCGACCGATAGAGAGCCCGGGGTAGTCTGTCGTCGGGCGTGTTCTTCAATTCGATTCCATTTCTGATTTTCTTCTTTATAACGTATGTCGTGTACTGGCACGTCAACGGTTCCGCGCGTCGGTATGTATTGATCATCGCCTCGCTGGTATTCTACGCTTACTGGAGCGTGCCCTTTCTATTGCATTTTAGCTGCGCTGTGGCGGTGAATTATTTGGCGCTGCTCCGGATTCGAAAACAGCCGGGGACGAAGTCCGCAAAAATCTGGTTAATTGCCATCCTGGCCGCCAATCTTCTAAACCTGGCATTCTTTAAGTACGCCGTCGCGGTTGTGGAACTGCTGGCGGATGTATCCGGCAGTACGTTTTTAGCGCACGCACTGCGCACCCCCGAATTGATTTTGCCGTTGGCCATCAGCTTCTACACCTTTCAAATGATGGCGCTGGCCGTTGACGCTTATCGCAATGAAGTTCAAGAACGAATTTCATTTCTCGATTACGCGCTATTTATTTTCTTTTTTCCGCAGTTGATTGCCGGCCCGATTATGCGGCATTCGGATTTTTTTTATCAAATTGAAAATGCCGTTCTGACCGATCGGCGTTTGCGGGTGGGATTGTATTTAATCGCTTTTGGATTAATAAAAAAGAGCGTGGTGGCCGACGGCATTGCGGCCATCATCGATCCGGTGTACGCCGATCCGTCGCATTTTAACGCCACCGCCAATCTGGCCGCCATGCTCGGTTTCGCGTTGCAACTCTATCTGGATTTTTCCGGATACACCGACATGGCCCGCGGTGTGGCTCGCCTGCTGGGGTACGATATTCCCGAAAACTTTCTGGGACCATATTTCGCATCCAGCTTCAGTGAGCATTGGCGTCGCTGGCATGTAACCCTTTCCACCTGGTTGCGCGATTATCTGTACATACCGCTGGGTGGCAGTCAGGGCGGACGATTGTTGATGTATCGTAATCTATTTATCACCATGACTCTGGGCGGACTCTGGCATGGTCACGACTTTACCTATCTATTATGGGGCATGCTGGAAGGAACCTACCTGGTTGTCGAACGAGCGCTGGGCTGGCAACGACGCGTACTGCGCAGCCTATCAGCAAAATTGCCGGCCATACTTCTGGTTTTTCTATGTACGGCAATTGCGCGAGTTTTCTTTCGGGCCGACAGTTTTTCGCAGGCATTGGATGTTTTTTACGCGATTGGAACCTGGCAGGCGGGGGCCGAACCGGAAGGCATGGGAGGATTTGTGCGGTTGTTCGCGCTGGGCTGGTTGCTGCATACCATGCAATACTATCGCCATGTGCTTGCTGCACCGCTATTAAAATACGGCCGGATTGTTCTGCCGGGGCTGGCGATTGCGTTACTTTTTATATTTGCGCGTCTGGAGCATCCCGGGGTTTCTTTTATATACTTTCAGTTTTAATCGAACTGCGTTTAATCGCCCGGATAAAAACGAATTGGATTCATTTATTAGAAATTTACTGCAAACTTTACAGGGCAAGTGGCTGCAGGTACGGACTTTCTATCATCGTCGTCTGTATTCCGTTTTTTCGTTTGTTTACGCGTTGGCCGGTGTCCTCTCCCTGACGGTTTTAATTGTGGAATTCGGATTTACGATACCCGATTTCATCCAATCGTATTTCCCGTTATTGGTGCGGGTGTTGATCGCCGTGCTGCTGGGTTACGAAGTTATTTCCATATTGATGACTTCGGAGGGCGCGTTCCTGAAAAACCTGCGCTCTCATTTGTTTCAATTGGTGGTAATCGGCTTTGTGCTGATCCAGATGCTATTCTATCGGGAGATATTATTTTTATTCAGTCTGGAAGGTTACTCGTATGATCGTATGTCTCTGGCGCTTTTATTTTTCAGTCAGTTTTTGCTGTTGATCGGTTCTTTTATTCATTTGCTGCGCCGACCCCGTTTTTTCAAGACCGGCAGCATCCACCCGAGCCAGGCGTTTATGGGCAGCTTCGCACTGGCCATATTGACGGGTTTTGCGCTCCTCATGTTACCGCGCACCCAGACAGGTAACCTGCCGGCCATCGATTTGTTCTTTAATGCGGTCAGTGCGGTGTGCGTAACCGGTCTGGTAACTTTCGATATTTCCGAACAACTGACGCGTTCCGGACAGGTGGTTACTCTGATACTGATACAAATGGGCGGTCTGGGCGTGATGACACTTACGTCGTTTTTTGCTTATTTTTTAACCGGTCGGGCGTCCGTTTCCACGCGATTATTTTTAAAAGACGTACTCAGCGATAAGGGTATCAATCGAATTAAGAATCTGATCCGCAGCATTGCGATTGTTACATTCAGCATTGAGATTTTAGGCGCGGGTTTTTTATATTTAACGATGCCGGACCATCTTTACGCGAATACTACCGAAAGAATTTTCATAGCCGTTTTTGAATCCATTTCGTCTTTCTGCAACGCCGGATTCTCCCTGCATACGGGCAGTCTTATGGGACTGATGGATTCAACCCGGGGCGATCTGTATGTAGGCGGACATATGATTTTGATTATGCTGGGCGGTCTGGGATTTCCGGTGGTCATTCAACTGGCGGCCCGGGCCGCGCGACCGCACAATCCATACGATCGTTTGAGTGTTTCCACCAGAATGGTATTGCTCATGAACGTGATTTTATGGGCGGGTGGTATGCTCGTTTTTCTTGTACTGGAACATGGGCGAACTCTGTACAATGTGGGTTGGTCCGATCAGCTATTGCATTCGCTCTTTTTTGCCGTGACTACCCGGACTGCCGGATTTAATACGCTGCCGGTTGATTCGCTGAGTATGGCCACGGCTTTCATTGCCTGTTTTTTTATGTGGGTGGGCGCCTCCCCCCAATCTACCGGCGGCGGCATTAAGACCACCACTTTCGCCATCAGTATTCTACACATTTATAATCAACTTACCGGCCGCGCGCACGTGGAAGTTTTTCGACGTACGGTGGCGCCCCGGAGTGTCTCGGTGGCATTTGCCGCCATTGTGCTTTCCTTACTCGTGATTTTTGCGGGCGTATTTGCACTGGTTCTAATCGAACCCTTCGGATTTATGGATCTGGCTTTTGAAGTTGTGTCGGCGTTTGGAACCGTGGGATTATCACGCGGTATCACAGCCGAACTTTCCAGCGGCGGAAAACTGATTATCTGTCTGCTGATGTTCTGCGGACGGGTGGGATTATTGACGGTGCTGACCGCCATTACACCGAAACCGCGGCCGGTTGATTATCGTTACCCGGAAGCGGAGATTCTGGTGGGTTGAGATATTTATTCAATAGAATTCGAAGTCACCGGGTATTTCAAACCGATCGAATTCAAGGCAGGAAGATTTGAAAAAACTTAAGTTCGTAGTCATTGGTCTGGGAGAATTCGGTACGCGGTTGGCGCGCCAATTATTCGAAGCCGGCCATGAGGTATTCGCCATCGATCAGGATATGGAAAAAGTGGAAAATGTTTCCGATTTTGTTACACATGCCATCTGCCTGGATGCCACCGATAGGCGGGCGCTGGAAGCGCAGGAGATGGAAGATATGGACGTGTTCATCATAGCCATATCTAACTTTGAAGCGCTGGTGACGACGGCCGACGTTCTCAAGAGCATGGAAGTGAAACGCATCGTGGCGCGATCCCAGACCAATCTGGAATATAAAATACTGCGCATGCTGGGCATACATGAAACATTCAATCCGGACGACGAAGCGGCGCGTAATATGCGCGAACAGTTTTCGCATCCGGCCACACGCAGCAGTCTGGCATTCGGCCATGGTTATAATATTGTAGAAATCGATGTGCCGAATCGATTGGTCGGCAAGCAGTTGGTGGATAGCGGTCTGCGCCGTACCTATAATTTGAATCTGGTCACCATCAAACGTCCATCGACCGAGGATACGGATGCAAGCCCGGATAAAGGTGAAAAGTCTGAAAATGGAAGCGGCGCCGACTTGATTCCGGATGAAAACTTCGATGTGCTGGGAGTGCCATATGGGGATACGCAAATAGAGGCCGGTGATGTGTTGGTTCTATTCGGTCGCTCGGAAGACGTGGATACATTTCTGGAAGACATGCAATAATATGGCCGGTAGCTTAAGTTCTTTTGCAGTGAATGAATCGTATTCGATATGAAGCGATCCGTTATTTATTATCCGCTGATGTTATTGGCGGCAGTGCTGCTCGTTGATAAAACGTTTGAGATTCCCGTCATTCGCGATCGAACGCGGCAAGAAATAACCACCCTGGAAGTGCTGGATAGGTATGCGGCGCGAGTACTTGCGGAGGTGCAGACCTCTCAATCGCCCCATTCGGTTAGGAAGACGGTCCTTTTTCTGGGCACGTCCCGATCGATGACGTTTTTAATTCTAAATGATTTAGAACACGATGAATTCTTGTCCGTCGGCCGGCGGCGCTTTCTTTCCGATTATCATTTCGAAGCGCGGCTGGCTTTCCCGCTGCCCGATGTGCTCAGCCAGTTGATGATAGCGGATCGATTGCGGGCCATGGACGTGCGGGTGGATACGATCGTATTCGATCTTTCTCCTTTCGTGTTGTACAATCACACGTTGCTGGAGTCGCGCATTCGACAGAATGTTTTACCGCGCAAATTTTTGGTGCGCTATTTGAGTGAAATGCCGCCCGACATACGCGGTCAGGCTCTCGGCCAATTGTTGTTTACAACATACAGGTATCGAGTCCGCCCCGAACGATTGTTTATACGTGGAGGTGGGGAAGAAGTCTCCCCATTTACCGGTGCGCAACGGTCGGATGCCATGGCCGCGCAATTGATTGCCAATCCGTTAACGTTTACTATTGAATCACTGGATGATGTGCGGGCGGATGACATCAGTCCCGCGGAGTTTGATCGTCGCTTTGCCGCGTTGAATGCCGCCGCTTTCGACAGTCTATATGTGGATTACGATCGTCGGGCGCAGGCGCGTAAACTCCTTGAAGCTATTTTTACTATTCTCGAAGGACATGCGGAACATGTAATCTTATGGTTGCCGCCCGTGCATCCGTCTTTTCGAAGAACGGTGTATGCAGAGCTTGAACCGGAGGATGATTTCTGGAAGCGCTACCATGCGATTCTGTCTGAAGCGGGGGCGAAGCGCTTTGCGTTTTACAACGGCTATCGTTCGCTTGCTGAGTGCGATTACTGGCTGGACGCCTCACATTATTCCGGTCGGTGTTACGGTTTATTGATTCATGCTATGATGCAGTGTACGCTTCAGCACAATCGCCCGGATTATTGTGTCTTTCCCGAACAATCACGGGATTTCAATCCTGATTATTTTCGCACCGTAAGCGTCGATTTTACGCCTTAAGATGTTTGTTCAGGACTTCCATCAAAATCTGGCGACGAATGGGTTTGGCGATAAAGTCATCCATTCCGGCCTGCAAACATTCCAGACGATCTTCTTCCATGGCATGGGCCGTCATGGCAAAAATTGGTAGATGTCCACCGGTTCTATTCGACGATGTTTTGCCGGATACGGCGCTGCGCGCTTCATGGGCGCGTATGCGGCGCGTGGCTTCCAGGCCGTCCATGACCGGCATTGAGCGGTCCATCAATACGAAATCGAAATCATTTTCCGGCTTGAGCACGGCATCGACCGCTTCCTGACCGTTATTGACTACCGTAACTTTGCATTCCAGCTTCTGTAATAAACCGACCGCGACGCGTTGATTTACGCGATTGTCTTCAACAAGTAACGCATGCCAGACGTGTTGTTTATCCGGTTGGGTGCGTTTCATATCCGGTTGTGATTCCGTGTCATTCCGGTCGGAATGTAACATGCGAATCTGGCCGGTGGGTACGGATGGTTGTGTGGTTGCGAATTCGTCATCATCAACCGCGAGAGGCAGTTGAAGAGTAACCGTGAATACCGTTCCCGATTCGGGTCGGCTTTCAAGTTGAATGTCGCCTTCCAATAGCCGCACCAACTCGCGGGTAATGGCCAGTCCGAGTCCGGTTCCTCCCGGATTGTACCGGCCCGTATCTTTGCCACGCGTAAACATCTCAAATATGAGCTTATGTTCTTCAGGAGGGATGCCTACACCGGTATCTATTACCTGTATTACTATGCGCGTGCGATTTGTCGCGGGTGAATTTAAAGGATTGATTGCGACGTTTA
>JAGRMX010000164.1 GCA_020441025.1 Leptospiraceae bacterium | reverse complement strand
GTATCGCCTGAAAATGCGTGGGGCGGTTTGCTCTCGGCGCTTGAATCGTATACCATTGCTCAGATGTAAAAATCTCTCAGCTTTGATTTTATCCAACCGTATTCATACAAAGATTCCATTAAAATTTCGTTCCGGGCGTTGGCGGCGTACGGTCTTTCTCGCTTTAAATCAAAAAACTGGCCGTTCGTATTTTCGAGTTGAGGGTCCGTGGCCAGCCATACGGGTGCGACCGCGCCTGCCTGCGGGGATTTCCAGAAGCGTTTAATGGTCCGGTGCATGATGCGTCCCGATAGCCCGCTCTCACCCAACCCAGTGCGGATCACTCCCGGGTGATTTGCGTTGATGGTAACGCCGCTGTCCTGGATGGCGCGGGCGAATCGTCTGGTGAAAAGTACGTTGCAGAGCTTCGTATTCATGTAAGTACGCAGCGGGTTGAAGTCGGCCCCCATGGGTGTGCGATTTAAATCGAAGCGCCCGAAAACGTACAAACCGGCGTTCACATTTATAATTCTGGCGGGTGCGTTGGCGCGCAGTAACGGAAATAACATGGCGCTCAGGATAAACGGAGCCATATGATTGACCATAAACGCCTCTTCCAGACCGTTAAGATTGATTTTCTTTCTGGTGGGCCAGATACCCGCATTGTTGATTAACACTTTAAGCCGACTGTACTTTTGTGTCAGGCTTTCGGCCAGTTGCATAGTTCGATCTAACGTTCCCAGGTCGCCGATTTCCAGAGACACGTTCGGACTGTCACCGGCGATTTTGATTTCTTCCAGCGCCGCGTGACCACGCTCGGAACTGCGACTGACAATCACCACATGCCAGTTGAGACGGGCCATTTCGATGGCAATCGCTTTGCCGATACCGGCGTTGCCGCCGGTAATGATTACGGTGTTGTGTTTCATAATTAGCTTAAGTTCCGGGAACACCTTGCGAAACTATCGCGAGACGCCTCAGGGAGGCGTCTCTTCGTACCAGTGGTATTCGACGTAGTAGCGCCAGAACAACGGTCCGTTCCAGAGAAACAGGCCGGGCAGGTAGTTGATCTGTTGGGCGCAACTCTGGTGAGCCAGATTCTTTTCCCAACCGAAGCGCTGGCACACCGGCGCGCATTGCAGCGGACCGATACACCACAGCACATTCAGGTCGCCGTGCTCCGCGATTGAATGCATGTAGGCCATGTCGGCGAAGGCCGGCACGTGCTGAGAGGAAGGGGTGGGACTATAAACTGATAGATCGTACGCCACCGCACCCTGGTGTAAGTAACCGGCGTGTATGCGCACAGTGGCCGACGAGGTGCGCGCGGTGAATGCCGCACAGGTTCCCGGGTCGTCCGTAAATCGAAATTCCACCGTGTACCACCCGGCCACGTCCGGAACGAAACCGGCGACAAGCTGATTGGAATCGGTGATATCGGTGGTGCCCGGGTTCAGGGCGGATGTTGCCGGTTTATCAATCAAGGACCATTCATACGTATAATTGGCCGGGTCCGCATTGCATTTGTCCGCGTCCGGGTCAAACGATTGGGCCGCCGTAAAACGAGCCATGTGCCCTACCCGGTCCCAGTACGGTTGTGGCATATAAATCACGGTTGTCGGAACTCCGTGGGTCTGAGCCACGTTTTCGGCATGGATGATCGGCGGATCATTTGTATTCACTCGCGATTGCATGACAATCTCGCGCGGTATATGTGACGCGCTCAACGGATAGGTTTGGACCAGCGCCAGGCTGCCGTCGCTATCGTCAACACGATAGACCAGCACTTCCTGATCCGCGGTGCTGATGGCGTATAGATTCTGACCGGTCGCATCCAGTCGTAATTGCCATATCTGCGTGGGTACCGGATATTCGGTGATCTGCGAGACATCCAGGGCGCCGCGAATCTGTAGGTGCATGGGTACCCGCACAATCGTTTGCTGGTCCTCTTTGATGTAGTACACCGCGTCGGACTGTGGTCGGGCCACCATAAACCATCCCCGGGGAACCGGCACCGCAGTCCAGAAGCTGATCTGCCCGCCATCGGGTGGAATTCGGTACTTTTCTATGATACTCGCGCCGGAATTATACAACGCAATGGAATACAGAAAGCGCGAGTCATTGCTCATGGCCAGGGAGTAAATCGGGTCCGAGCCGTTGTAACTGAAAAAACCGTCATGTGCGATGGAGCGATAGGTCAATGCACCCGTGCCGGGGTCGGTTTCAAATAGCGCTACGGCACGGTGATAGGTCGTATTGTAAGCCGCCACATAAGCGTACTTATGGTTCGGATGAAAGAGCATGCGTGCCCGATAGCCGTCCAGCTTCAAGTTACGCGAGGCGCCGGCAAAAGTTTGCCCCTGATCGGTAAGCAGAAAGGTGCCGGTGTCTATATTGAATAGATAAATATCGTCCCCGGAGAATGCGTACAGCGCATGCCCCCGGGGATGGATGACGATCTCCTCAAAAATTTGCGTGGCCGGAATGCGTTGCAATTCCACCAATCCGCCGCTATCGAAACGCGATACGGTCAAATGGAAAGTACCTGTAGATTGATCCTGGATCATCTCATACATGTAACGACCGTTGGGATGCACCGCCATGGATTGAATAAAGGTCTGGTCCACGCGTTGGGTATTGGCCGTCAATGCGCCGGTAGCCAGATCACGCACCAGGCCCACCAACTTCTGCACCAGACTGTCGGGACCGGATACGAACACGCCGTCGGTAGATCGTATGCCATTCAGTTCTACGTTAATCTGACGTGGTGCGCTTACATTGCCCGCGGCGTCTTTCGCGTAAGCAAAAAGTGTGTGCGTACCGCTGCCGCTTAACGGGAAACCTGCCGGCTTAACGGCATTCCAGCCCGGGTTATCCGCAAGAGGAGGAACCACGTTCTCTGTTACCATCCAGTGGGTGATGTCAGCGTCGGCACTATCGAGCGTGAAAATGGCCAACGGGTAATCGGTGGGTGTAGGGCTATCCAGCGTGAACACCGTGATAACCGGGGCGGTCGCGTCCGGATTGGTAGGATCGGTGCCGGCCAATAATTCATCAAAATCCGTAATTCCATCCCCGTCGCTGTCGGTTTGATTACGATCCGACATCAGAGCGGTGGGGTAGACAGTCGTATCTTCGTAAACGTCGCTGATGTCGTCGCCGTCGGAATCGATGCCGGTGCGTACACTTACAGATGCCACCGGGTAGTAGTTGCTTCCATTGTATACGGCAAACACCGAATAAAAATAGGTGCGATTGTTCGCCAGACCCTGATCAATATAATGCTGCGGGTCGGGTGAGAATCCCGCGGGTGTATCACCCAGGTTGATATAAGCCGGAGCCGCGGTTTCGCTGCGTCTAACAACCACGCCGTCAAAATCGGGATGATTCGGCACGCTCCAGCTCAAGAGCGCCTGATCGCTACCCGGTACGCCTTTCAAATTGAAAACCTTTACGGGCGGATTCAACACGGGCGCCGTCACGCACATGGAAGAGGGATTGGAAACACCCGTATCGCCGGCGCGTTTCAGGACCACCCAGTAGTTCGTGTTGATGGCCGGGGAGCCCACGCCGTTGTTATTGCCGTGCAGGTTGATGGCGTCGCCCTGGTTGTATGTTCGTCGATAAACACGATAAAATTGCACTGCGTCCGTGGTTTCGATGAACAGGCCGGTGTTTACGAAGCCCTGAGCTTGTATCCACGCAGCGTCGTTGGAATCGTCGTTAATGTTCGCACCGCCGCGCGTATCGTACATAATGTACACATCCAGATCCGTGTGCGCGTTAAACTGAATATAATCCGTGCCCGTGTACGTCTTGTGGTCATTAAAGGGACCGCAGAATGAATTCCCGTTACAGGTGGCGATTCCGATGGCATCCTCAAAACCGAGCGAGTCAAGGGCGGCGTTCCGTACGACGCGATAATCCCGATCCAGGTAATATTGAAAATCGGGTCCGACGGTCATAAATGTTGCCGCGCCACTTCCGCCGACGCCTCCGGGGTAATCGGCGGCCAGGCATTCGGGCGGCTGAGGAGTTGTGGGCCCGGGCGGTGCGGCAATGGCCGTCAGAACAAAAGGCGTTAAGTGACTGGTGTACGCGGTAACTTCAAATGAGTTCGTGTTTACTTCCAGTCGATCCACATGTCGCCAGCTTTCGGAATCGTAATCATAATAAAACGCGGCAAATTCCGGGATCAGGCCCGCTTCCGCCAGCGTATCCGGATCGTATTTGTACACGATGCGCGCCATGTCGTTTTCATAAAATGTAATCTGTCCTTCGGGAATTTGAAAACTGCGTCCGGCCACCTCCTGTAAGTACGCCCGATTCAGGCTGATGTCATACACCCGACCGATTGGATAGTACGCTCCCTCGATCCGTTCAGGCGCCGCCACGTCCGATTCCGTAATGGAAAAATAGGGATCGGTATCGCTTCCGGAAGAGAAGTAGGGCGATTGGGTGGCCAGTAGAGCCAGGCTCAGGTCGACGTCGTTTGCCTGGTCGGAAGCGCCCTGACCGACACAGGTCTGCAATCCGAGTACGGACAGAGCTAAAACAATTAACAGGGATACACGCGCTGATCGAAACATGAAACACCTCTTGTTCGTCGCCGGTCAGTTTCCGGACGCCGGAACGAATGTAGCCGGACTGTATCAGGGAGATTGCGACCTGTCGTTCGATTGGGCCCAAATGACCGGCGGCCCCGGTTCAAATTATAATCCGGTCTATGCGTCAATGCCGTAAAGTCGCCGGATGACCGCTATTCCGGAGCCGACATAATAAATTCTATGAAAGGCCGTTTTTTGACTGGTGTTATCCGCGCAATGGGTGAAATCTTTCCGGACACTTAGCAGCCTGTTAGAACTCATCTCATAATTTTGAGTTCTTATATGATGATTACGGTATAAATATATGGATCGATATATCATAAAGAAATCGACAATCGATAGAATGCGTGGATTGACGAAGACGCATTTTCTGAACCCGAACGCCAGGCGCATCAATAAGTCCCTGGGAGACTATACCGGGCTGACCGGATTGGGTTTTCATATAATTGAAATCGCGCCGGGACACGAATCGACCGAGTATCATATGCATTACCATGAAGATGAATGCGTATATATCCTCGAAGGAAGTGCTACGGTCACCATCGACGAACGCGATTATACCGTCGAGGCGGGCGATTTCATCGGCTATCGGGCCGGCGGCTTGCCTCATACCATGCGGAACGACGGAACGCAAACCCTGAAATGCATTGTGGTCGGTCAGCGTCTGCCCCACGATGTGGGCGAGTATCCGCGTAAAAATTTACGTTTATTTAGAAATCAGGGCTTGCGCTGGAATCTGGTAGATATGGATAATGTAGAGTATCCGGATGCGGGAAAAAAGAAGTGAGGGTCATATGACTAAGAAAATCAAAGCCCAGGGCGGTTGTTTATGCGGGGCGGTAAGCGTTACGGTAGAGGAAATGCGTCCCGGATTCGGCGCCTGTCACTGTTCCATGTGCAGACAATGGGGTGGTGGACCGATGCTGAGTGTCGGTTGCGGCACGGCGGTTCGCTTTACGGGTGAAGAGCATATTTCCGTTTTTCATTCTTCGGAATGGGCCGAGCGCGGTTTCTGCAAACAATGTGGCAGTCATTTGTTTTATAAAATGAAACCCACCGGCGCCTATAATATACCGGTGGGTTTATTCGGCGAAAAAATCAAACCGCGATTCACGTTACAGGTGTATATTGATAAAAAGCCGGATAATTACGCCTTCGCAAATAAAACCAGAAACGTTACGGAAAAAGAAATACTGGCAATGTACGCGCCGGATTCTTGATCAATACTGTGAGCGTTACTTTTATTCATCAGGATTACAAAAGCATTCTCAATAGAATGCGATCTATCGATGGGTGGTTCTGGTGTCGTTATACATTGAATCCGTACAATGGGTGCCAATTCGGTTGTATTTATTGCGACGCTCGCAGCGCGAAGTATCACATGCCGGATGATTTTGAAACCCGCATTATCATAAAGCAAAACGCTAAGTCTTTATTAAGAGAACGACTGGAAAAAACCCGCACCTGGCAGCCGGATGTTGTGGCGTTGGGCGGCGTGACGGATTGCTATCAACCGGCCGAGAGAAAATTTCGCAGTACCCGCGGTTGTCTGAGAATATTCCTGGAATACGGATTTCCGATTCATTTAATTACAAAATCGACTTTTGTAACGGAAGATGCCGGGTTGCTGGATGCTATTGCCTGCAAAACGTGGGCCGGCGTTTCCATCACTCTGACTACCATAAATAAATCACACAGTAAATTCCTCGAAAAACACGCACCCACGCCTGCAAAACGACTGAAGACCATACAAAAACTTAAAGAGCGGGCGCCGCATTTATTGGTGGGCGTGACATTGATGCCGGTTGTGCCCGGGTTCGGCGAAGATCCGGATTCGTTGGAAGCACTATTTCGGGCGATAAGTGCCGCCGGAGCGGACTATGTTCTGTTCGGCAGTGGCATGACCCTGCGCGACCAGCAGGCAGATTGGTTTTTAAAGCACGTTTATGAAAACTATGCGCATTTGATTCCGATGTACGAAAAGTTGTTTCGGTTTAAATATGCAACCGCCGGGTATGCCGGCTCGTATGGAATATCGGATCTCGACTGGCACATCCGATTGAACGCGACGTTGCTGGAGCTTGCGGCCAAATACAAATTGCGCACACGCATTCCGCGCTGGATACCGCCGGATTATCGCGCTGTAAATTATCATCTGGCGGAAGAGTTTTTGAATGCGGCCTGGCTGGCGCAGGCTTGCAATCGGCCGGGTTCGGGGATTCTATTTCGTGTCGGGCACGCGTTACAGAACTTAAAATTGTCTGTCGAAGAGATTGTCGCCCGTAATGAATGGAGCCGATTGCCCGCGCTGGATGAAGCTCTGAAGCGGCGCATACGGCATGCAGTGCAAGCAAAGGGGCAACCAGCTTTATTCAGTTTTTCTTAAACGATTTTATACTATGTTGTGTTTTGCAATATTGGTTGTGCTGCGTGCGATTTGGAATTTCGATATAAATCAATGCATCAGTTTTAACAGGCCGCCGGTACATCCCTGGGTTTGTATGCGCGCCAGATAACAACCCTGAAACCAGGGATTGTGTTTGGAATAGTAGTGCAGTAATTGAACGCTGTGATTGATGGCGTATTGAGCGGCCAGTTCATGGTAAGTAGTGCCGAAACCATTGGGCACCAGATACGCTCCGCGCAACGTGCGATTGCTATCTTTATTCAAACAGGCATGCGTGGCGCCGTAAATGAATCGATTCCAGTATTCAGGCGGCGTTTCATAACAGGCGATTTGTGCGTTAATATCCGGAAAAATATCGGGAAAGTATCCGGTCTGCACATCTACCGGCGGC
>JAGRMX010000163.1 GCA_020441025.1 Leptospiraceae bacterium | reverse complement strand
AACACGGCCGGACCTATCGATCCTGTCGCTTTTATAAAAAGACTGCGATCAACGGCTATATTTCGCGATGGCCGCCTTAATCTTTTCAATCCGGTTGTCCGGATCGGGATGCGTACTCATAAACTCCGGCGGACGATTGCCCTGGCTGGCCTGATCCAGAACTTTCATAACTTCGATCATGGCATGCGGATCATAGTTACTTTCCACCATAAAGCGCACTCCCAGATCGTCCGATTCCAGTTCATCGTCACGACCATACTTCATGGAAACCATGGCCGAAACCAGTTGTGCCATCTTAGCTTTCATTTCACTGGATTGCGGATTTTCCGGATCATAGACCGCAATCTGTCCCGCTTTAGCCAGACCTTCCGTTAATTTTGCGCGCGCCATCTGTTCCGAGGAATGCCGCGCAATGACATGCCCGACCTCATGCGCCAGCACTCCGGCAATCTCTTCATCCGTATCCAACAACTTATAAAGACCTTCCGTCATGAAGATTTGCCCGCCCGGCAGAGCGAAGGCGTTCACGGTTTCGGCATCATCCAACAAATGAAACTCAAACTTATATGGCGATTGTCCGGCGGCCGACTGCGCCACGATGCGCTCACCGATCCGATCAATGCGCTGTTGTCCTTCCTGCGACGGGTCCAGGCCGCCGTATTCCTGCATCATTTCCGGTCGGGCCTGTAAACCCAGAGCAATCTCCTGTTCCACACTCAAGGCCACCCGTTGGTCCTCGCCGGTAATGGGATTATGCTCTTCCCGGGTGGTCAGGTAGTACGAAACCACCGCCACCAACAATACGACTACCGCAATCCCGAGTCGACGCGTAAGCGTACTTCTACCACTGCTATTCTCAGCCATGTTACTCCTCTAAATCCTCTGTGTTTTACTCCACGTAAACCCACTCATCGGCAATTCCCATAATAGAAACCGCCGGTAAAGCTTTCAGCGCGGACGTACTTCAATTTCCAGTTTAAATGCGCCGGATTCTAATCCCTGGCTACCGGCCACGCCAATCAAAATGGTATAAGGACTGCGTATCGTTAAAAAATTTACCGAATGCGGTTTACCCGGATCGCTGCCCTGGTAATTCAAACTGGATTCGCACACGGCGCTGTGTACATTCGGGGGTATGGTTTCCGTATCGCCATTGGCCAGTCGCAACGCGTACAGACTGACATCCACATCCGAATCGGGTGATACGGTTATCTTAATAGTAGAATTGGCCGGCAATTGAGTACGATACAACACATGATTCCCGGAATACTTATCATTCTGAGTGGCGGGAAAGCAGGCCACCTGAGAAGAATCGGCCCAACCACGCAACGGAATATGCTGACCGGATTCCAGATCGCCTTCAATGGAAACTGTTTCACCCGATACGGAACGAACATCCTGCACGGAAGGAGTGCCCACCAGCGGCGCTTCTTCCTCGCGAGTTTGTAAATTTATGCTTAATGTAAAATCACCCGCAGTTACGCCGGCCGGACCCGCCACGCCGATTACTACCGTGTACCCGTTGCCTACCGCATTTAAACGTACCTGCTGCTTTTCACCGGGATTCGGCCGACCAAAATTATAACTGGCTTCGCAGGACACGACGGACGTGACATCCGGCGGCAACTGGATTTGTCCACCGCCTTGATAGGCATACAAATTTAAATCCACATCCGCCGCCGGTTGCATTTCAATCTGCATGATGGAATGGGGCGGAATCTCGGTTACATATAAGAGATGATTACCTTGAAAGGAATGAAATTGAGTACCGGGAAAACAGGCCACACTGCTGCGTTCGGCCCAACGCAGTGAAGACACACTACCGCCTTCCATAATGTTTCCACGAACGGCCGTGCTGGAATTCGGTTCAACGTTGATTTGCTGCACGGGCGGAGACCCGGCCTGGACTACAGTCGCGCTGAATAGGATGAGAAAAACAAACAGGGCTGTAATTTTGAACAAGGCTGGACGCATGCATGACTCCGGGCGGTCATGCTGCTTCAAATAAGAAATCCAATCAACCCAGAATATTTAAAAATAGACCCCGGGCGGCGCCTTCCGGCTTTCCAAAGGCCGTATTCTCGTAACGTGTGGTCGTTTCCGAACGATTGTGCATGGATTGACTGAACTCGCCGGGATTTTCTCGGACCTGACGTTCGCGCACAACCCGGGCCAGATCGGCTGTAGCGGCGCTGCGCTCAAAAGTATCGGCAGAAACACGACGCGTTTGAAATTCGTACGAATTACCGCGAACCTGATTTACAGATTCAACCGGCTGATTGTTGTACTTCCAGACGGGATACGCATATACACCCGGTATACGCGAGGCATTTTGTGAACCGCCTTCGATGCGCATACGAGATTATCGTCCCGGAAAATACAAACTTTATGTTCCAGAAAGCAAAAAAAGCGCACCGGTGGGTGATTCTGACGTTGCTGTTAATGCTCGGTTGCGCGCAACCGTGGGAACGAGAGCCCGGCCCTTTTGATCGCAATGACCTGCCACTCAACATATACAATCTGCGCGGAAACGTATGGGTGGCCGAAGACTACAATTATTACAGAACCAATTTGAGTATGTACATCGATCATGATGCCGGCGTGGTATTCATCGGTGCGGGCTGGAGTTACAAGAGCGCCCGGCAATTGCTATGGAAGGCGGCTGCCAACAGTTACGGTCCTTTTCAGGCGTTGATTGTTCCCGGGTACCGGCTTTCGTATACCGGTGGGTTGCCGCCCTTCCAGCGGCATGAACTCAAAGTCATCATGCAGCAGAACGCACCGGTCCTGTTGCGTTTGCACTGGGATCATATGCAACAGGAGATGCTGCAATCCTTTGGAAGCTGGCGCGAATTTGAGCCGGTTGAGGCAGACGTACTGTATCAAAATCATTTCACCATGATGGATGGAGCGGTGGAGGTTTATCACTTCGGACATGCCCACTCTCCGGACAATACGCTGGTTTTCTTTCCCCGGGAACGAGTGTTATATGCCGGTAGCGTCCTATCCGACCCACTTCTATTTATGGATCAGGCCAACCTGGAAAAGTACGATCAGGTTTTGAATCAAATCGCCGAACTGGAATTTGATACGATCATCGCCGGACATGGTGAAAGCGTACATAATCGCACTTTACTGGATAATGTCCGCCAACAGATCCATCGCCTGCGGCAAACTCCTACAGCCGACGAGCCACGTTGAGGCGTTTAACGTTCGTTTGCATATTAATCATCCGCAATGGTTTTATCGGTTGGCTTTTTCAACGGCCTGCTTCAGTACACGGAGTTGATTTTTATGTCTCACCGGTTCGTTTTTTATAATCCGATTGTATTAATTTTTCGCGAGCAAACGGCGCCCTGTGGATAACTTTTATGGGCCAAAAAATATTTTTTTCTGCAGCCTCCCGCGTAGAGACCGATGTTCATATCAGGCGGACACTGCTTAAAAGTCCCCTCACTCTCGAAACCGCACGGACGGGGTTTTGAGATTCATGCAAAAACAAAAGGAAACAATCCTGCACGGAGGCAGAGGATGTTACACGACGAGTTTCTTTACGATGAACTGGATCCGGATTTTTGTTCCCGGATTTTTATGGGCCGCCAGAAGCTGGTGAGCAGCATTGAGAGTCCCACGTTGCTGCCCGAGCATGAATTGAACGCGCGTTCTCTGCTCAACGAAGCGCAGATGAAAAAAATCGCAAACATTCGCACCCGTCGATTGGAACCGGTCATCAATCGATTCATACCGGATTGAGGCAATAGAAGCGGCACACAAGCGGCCGATTCATACCGGCCGCGCAGTCAACGGAATACGGGCTTTAGTTGACATAAAATGCGGTTGCCGCGGAACTTTGCCGCATGAGACGCAAATTTGTAGCCGGTAACTGGAAAATGTACAAAACCCCTTCGGAAGCGGAAACGCTGGCCGGAGATCTGAAAAGCGCCATCGGCGCCCTGAATGGAGCCGAAATGGTCGTCTGTCCGCCTTATACGGCGCTGGACCGGGTCAATCGCGTTATCCAGGGTTCTAATATCCGCCTCGGCGCGCAGGATCTGCACTGGGAAGATCAGGGCGCATACACCGGTAAAATCTCACATGACATGCTCAAGGATGTGGGCGTATCGCATGTCATCATCGGGCATTCGGAACAACGCACTTATTTTCACGAAACCAACGAAACGGTGAATAAAAAAACCGTTAAAGCGCTGAGCAGCGGACTGACTCCGATTGTATGCGTGGGAGAAACTCTGGATGAACGCGAAGCGGGTCGCATGCATGACGTAGTTCAATCGCATGTGCGCGGCGGTTATGCGGGCATATCAAAAGCGGATGCGCTAAAAACGATTATCGCTTATGAGCCGGTATGGGCCATCGGCACGGGCAAAACCGCCACACCCGAACAAGCCCAGGAAGTGCACGCCTTTATTCGTGGTCTGTTAAAAGAAATGTATGACGCCGAAGTGGCCGAAAGTCTACGCATTCTGTACGGTGGCAGCGTAAAACCCGACAACGCCGGAGAGCTTTTTTCGCAACCGGACATCGACGGCGGACTGATCGGTGGAGCGGCCTTAAAAGCACCCGATTTCAAAGCGATTGTAGAAGCGGCGAGTTGATAGTCTGACGAAACGCTGTTTTAGCCGCCTGCTGCATCCAATTTGCCCACCGGTGAATCGGAAATGGCCCGCATGTTAAGACGGTGCTTTTTGACGGAGATGAATTGTCGCGGCAATTGGCTGCGTCAATTGCTGCGTTAACTGAGTATTTTTGAACTGAACAGCCGTTTTAACCGGCCAGTGTGGATTGCACGGTTACACCCATTGCTTGCATGCGCCGCATGAAAGCCAGCGGTTCCACTATGTTGGCCTGACAGTGAATACCATACCGATTTTTAAAACTTCCATCCAGATATTGTTCTAAACAGGCCACCACCGGAATGGCGGTCAGATCGTACGGGTCCGGATGATACACATCCAATTGTACAACGCGATTCCCGGCTTCATCCGCACCTTCCAGCGAAAGCAGTGCGCCGTATGGTTTTCGGTCCGTTTGACGTAGAGCCCAATACAACAACCGGGCAGCCGCTGCGGGAAACAGAGGCAACAGCAAAAAACACAAAGGCATCACGAACCAATCCACCAGGGTACTGAACCCGGCCATATAGAAACCCAGCCCGCGGATGGAGGAATACTCGGTAACCGGTTTCCGCAACTCTTCCAGAAATGTGGGCACACAATAGGCTTGTTGATGAAAAGGCGCACCAAAGTTATAACGAGGCCAGGTGCGATACGCGGTCCGCTTCCAATCGCCATTATCATACGCAATCGGTTCGAAATTTTTTAACTCCGTAGTAAACTCACGCACGGTGGCCGGAGAGAATCGCAATTGCTTCCACGGCATTTGAAACTTCGCGAATATGCGGAGCTGAGTGGGTACGGTCGAAGAATGATCCGCTCGCTCTGGTTGCAAAACGTATCGTACCATGGCGGCAGGGACGCCCGGATGAAAGCCCCCGTCGGTTATGAACAGGCGTCGTTTTGTTTGTATTAAAGACGCGTGGTGTCGCAATACCGCATGTTTTTCCGGCGCGGACAATTGGGTATCCAGATAATCGCAGTTACAATCCAGAGCGGCGCGCACAACATTGTCGCAGTATTGCATGGTGCTGGAAGCAACGACTACCAGATCGACGTCTTGAAAACCGGATCGCAGGGAATTCAAATCGGCGGCATCGACACAAACCGACCGCACCATATGATCCGACCCGGCTATCGATTGCAATTCGTCCACCAGTTGTTGAGCGGCGGGTTGATTTCGTCCCGCGATACATACATCCAGTGCGGTGTTATATTCAGTTAGCAACAGGCGGGCAATGCGGCGACCGGTATTGCCATAACCGCCCAGAATTAGAATCCGAATGGGTCGCATGCGCTTGCCTCTATTTTTCGTCTGCAATCGAAAAATAAGAACAGAGTTTCTAATTGCAGTTAATGCACCGGACGTTGCCAGTGCGCGCCGGTCAACACATCATTGATCAACAACTGACCATCGGACATTCGGAAAGTAAAAATTGGATGGCGCGCGTATGACAGATAAAGCGATTCCGCATAGCGCCGCACCCAGGAGCGCGAGTACGGTTGATTGTAAATTACACCCACACTTTTGTCGGTTGAACGAATGCTACCGTTATATACGCCACAGGTTCGTAAAACTACATCATACAAGTCGGGATACGCGGGCAGATGAGCGTGCAGGTCTTCCGTTCCGAATGAAGCCATGTGCGCCAGAACATGATTTTCCTGGAATGCCACTACCAGCACACGCCCTCGTTCGGTGAGTTTTTTCAGAATGTCCGGCCAATCCTGTGCTGTCAGCCCGCCCGGGTTTGCGGCACCGGCAAAATCAAAATGAATCCAGGTAATGGTCGCGTCTTCCCGGTACTTGCGGTACATTTGAAGCGATTCGGCTACAAGGCCATGCAGGTGATTTCGCTCCGTTTCCCCGACTTGTCGCGCTTCCGATGATTCCCGTACATTTTGAACTGCTTGCGTCTCTTGCGTTGATTTCGGCTCCTGCCTTGATTGTACGGCAATGTGAGTATACACCTGACAACCGGCGTCCATATGCAAACGATTGTCGGGACGAAAAAAATCCGGATGTCCCCTGTTTATACACAGGGTTCGATAACCATGATCCGCCAACGAACTGAATAGCGATACCGCTCGCTGATTGCGATACTCATGCACTCCGGTTTGATTGCGAAAGATGGCTCGCAGGGCATGCAGGGAGTCATCCGCCGGTAAAAACAAACGCCGTGAAAATAAAGCCGGTTCGGAATAGATCCATGCATCGGGCGTATTCTGTAAAGTGATCAGAAAAACCGATCGTTTTCCATTATATTCATGTAACGGCCTGAAAGCGGGACGGGCCGGAATCACCGGCACGGACATGACCCGAGTTGCATCTGTTAGTCCGGTCCTTTCCGTCGATTCAGATTCTTCCGATGAATCATTTGCGATTGCCTGATTTCTTTGCGCAGTGTTCTCACCCGCCGCTGCGCAGCGTTCCAGAAAATCAACGCGGGTGCAGGGATCGGAATCGTCCGGATCATGCCCCGGCCACCAGGAGTTGCCGTCACCATCTCCATCCAGAATAAAACCGATTAAACGAAGCGACTCGGCGCTCAATCCACCGGCCGAGACCAGGTGGGCCAATTGCCGCGGGCGACTCCAATTAATCAGAACTACTATTGAAGTAGCAAACAAAGTCAGTAATATTGCGCTATAATACAGATGCCGTTGAATGCGTGACAGGAGATCCGACATACGGACGCCGGATAAATTGCGAATCCATACCAGACTCGCGGTGGATTGTATAAAGCATAAACAGTA
>JAGRMX010000162.1 GCA_020441025.1 Leptospiraceae bacterium | reverse complement strand
TGCAGAAGATTTACATGCGTATGTTGCGCTGGTGCTTGATTCATCGCTACATCACCCTCGGCATTTTAATCGCTACGTTTGTATCCACGCTGGCGCTTTCGGCGGCGCTGTTGGGCTTCGTGTTTTTTCCGGGTGGCGGCGGCGAAGGCATTCTGATTCGAACCAAAATGCCCCAGGGCACCAATCTACAGGCCAATCTAAACGCCATTCGCTCCGTGGAGGCAATCGCATCCAGCTTACCTCCGGAAGAGGTGGAGTCGATTCACACCCGGGTAGGCGTGGAATTGGCCAATCCCACCGATCCGGCACCGAGTGAGGGAACGCATCGAGGTACACTTATATTACACCTCACGCCCGATGGTACCCGCGATCGGGATGCCACCGCTATGCTGGATGATCTGCGCAACCGGGCGGCCGATGCCAGAGCGGCCGGTACGCTATCGCCCGAACTGAATCTTGACTTTCGAGTGCAGGAAGGCGGACCTCCCCGCGGCCTGCCGGTCAACGTAGAAATCCGCGGCGCCGAAATCAGCGTACTGCGCAAAATAGCCGCCGAGTACATGCAGTATCTTAAAACGGTGGACGGCGTTTATGATATATCCACCGACCTGGAACCCGGTAAACGCGAGTACCGCTTCCGGGTAAATGAATTGCGCGCCGCCCAGGCGGACACGTCGGTGCTGGAAATAGCGCGCACAATTCGAGCCGCGTTCGATGGTACCGTGGCTTCCCAGGTACATGAAGGTGAAGATGAAATTGAAGTGCGCGTGCGCTTTCCCGACGAGGCGCGGCGCAATCTCGCCACCCTGAACGAAGTATCCATTGAAAACAAAAACGGTTTCCTGGTGCCGCTGGCATCGGTTACCGCGTGGGAACAACAGGAAGGCTACGCGTTGATCAATCGTCTGAACTTTAAACGCGTCGGCCAGGTGCAGGCCAACATCGATGATACGGTCACGACTTCGGTGGCGGTCAACGCTCTGCTGGCAAAAAAGTTTCAGGACATTGAATCGCGTTATCCCGGGTACAGCATAAACTATGGCGGTGAAGAAGAGGAGCGACAGGAGAGTCTTTCGAATCTGATGGTGCTCTTTCTGTTCGCCATGATCACCATCTACATGATTCTGGCCAGCTTCTTCCGTTCCCTGATTACGCCCATCATTGTGATGAGCGCCATTCCCTTCGGATTGGTGGGTGTGATCCTGGCATTGATGGCCCACCTGCAACCGCTCTCGTTTATGAGCTTGCTGGGCGTGGTATCGCTTACGGGAGTCATCGTATCGAACACGCTGGTATTAGTGGAGTTCATCAACATCACTCGCAAGGAAGGCCTGTCGTTGCTGGAGACTCTCGTGCGAGTGGGTTCGCTGCGCTTTCGTCCGGTGATTCTGACCAGCGCCACCACCGTGCTGGGATTGTTGCCGACCGTGTATGGCATCGGCGGCCAGGACGCCTTCGTGCAACCGCTCGCGCTGGCTTTCGGCTATGGTTTGATATTCGCCACGTTCATCACGCTGGTATTGATTCCGTGTTTATATTACATAGTCGAAGATATGAAAGCAAAAGTTCGCGGGGTGTTGGCCCGGATTCAATCCTGAACACATGCGCCGACAAAAGTATGAATCGCTTTTTTAGAATCACGATTTTAGAATTACGATTTTAGCATTACGATTTTAATTGAAACTCGATCGAGCCGTAGCGTTTGCCGTTGATCTGTAATTCCAGCCGATGCGCTCCCGGATAATGAGTGCGTCCGGACGTATTCCGTAATGCATGTTTGCGGATAACCGCGCGTTGTTCGCCCGGTTGCAGTTGCCAATCACGCAGCTTGAACACTTTCTCCGATTGTTTACCGTTCGCTTTCTGATAGTGCATTACGTAATCGACAATCACCCGGGCGGCCTTTTTTTCGCGCAGGCGCAATTGAAAACCGAGTTCTACCGTGTCGCCGATGCGATACGATTTTAATTTCGGTTTCAGCCTTAAATCGGATAACTCAATACGGATGTCGGACGGCGCACCCAGTATTTCCAGAATCTCCGGATGTCCCTGCTTGATCAATGAACGGGCCGCATGCCGAACGACCCATTGCACCCGGGGTGATCGCATGCGGGCCCATTTTCGCAACGTAGCCAACGCAACGTCGGGATTATCTTTCGCAATATCATTTATATTGTTAGCCACCGATCGACGGACATACAATTCGGAATCGTCCTTTAACTTCTCCAGCAAGGCGATTACCGGGCGCGGGTTTTCCTGAAACCGTTTGATGCGTCCGGTCATGGGCAGGCGCGGCCGGGTACCCTCCGAAACCAGACGTCGGACGTGCGGATCGGGATCGGCGACCCATGCATTTAACTTTTGCATACAGCGTTCGTAGTCCACTTCCAGAAAGGTTCGCAGACTGCCTTCGGCGCTGAAGCGGCGCGTCATCTCATACAAGGCGCCCATGGAAAGATCAAAATGATCGTGCCCATAACGGGACACAAACTCGCACAACGCAATAATGTGAAAGTTCTCCCACACGGTGACGCCCGGTTCAATTACCGGCCCCAGGGTTTTAACCAGAATGGGAATGGACCGGCGCGGATCGGTCGGCAGATGTCTGTGCAACATTTCACACAGATGATGACTGCGTTGCATAAAACTCAGCTCGGGAAAAGCGACCAGCGTTTCCCGCTCGAATTGAGATGCTTGCCAGGCGGGATAAGCACGCCCTATCCGATCGCTCAAAGCCCGAACGACCTCCGCATTGAAAACATCTTTTAATAGATTATCCTGACTCAGACCGGCCACAGACGGTTATCCATGGTGACGTATTACAGGCCAGCTAATTTCCGGCACTTTGAATTCAAGCTGGTTGAACTCAAGCTGGTTGAATACAAGCCTGCCAATGTAAAGCCGGTTGATTTCAAACCAGCCGTTTCAATTAAGAAGCAGGTCAGATTACTCCGCGCATGCTGGGACAAATCGACTATTACCGGTGAAGCATATTTAGAACGAATGTTACGTAATAGATTTGTAATTTCTACTTTTCCGTTGTGTACCGCGCAAAATCGGCGTTGATCGCATAAACCGAAGTGCATCGTATTTAATCAACAATGCATCATATTTAATGAATCGGCCGGGTGTTACGACTTAAGGCAATACCTATTGAAAACTTTTGAGCTGACAGATCGTCAAATCTATACGATAATAAAGCATTGCGCGTTCCAACGCAAAGCTATCATGACCGTGTAGGCCGATGAATTTTCACTACTTGAAATCTCGCTTCTTACCGTTTCGATTCGTACACATGAAACGAATTCCTGGCCGAGTAACATTGATTTTGTTGATGCTACCGATTGCATTAAAGGCGGATACTCTAATTATGCGATCGGGTGAAGAGTTGCACGGCAGTATTGAGAATCAGGATCGCGAACGGGTAATTATCCGCATCGACGGCGATTTACGGGTAGTACCAAAATCAACCTTAAAAAGAATTATTTATCATCAAGACGATGCCCGGGCGGTAGAATTGGCCCTGCTGGCCGAGCAGGAAGCAGAACGCAAGGCGGCCGAAGCCGAGGCGCAACGCAAGGCCGCCGAGGAAGCGGAAAAACGGCGACTGGCAGAGGAACAGGCCGAACGGGAGCGCCAGGCGGCTGAACGTAGCCGGCGTGAGGCCGAAGAACAACGCCGCCGGGCGGAACAGGCGGAGGCGGAACGCCGGTCGCGTGAAGAGCAAGCCCGTCAGGCGGACGAGCGTCGACGCGCAGCCGAGGAACGGGCCGAACGAGAAAATTCGGGACGACAGTGGTCCGCCCTATGGCGATCCGCGTTGATTCCGGGATGGGGTCAGGCATACAACGATCAACCCGTAAAAGCGGGCGTGATCGGTCTGAGTTTCGTTGCGGGCGCATACGGTCTATATGCTACGAATCAGGATTATCGTGATGCGCTGGATGTTCTAGCGGAAATGAACAATCCTTTTACGACGGGCAACATACTGTCTGCATTGACCGGCACTTCGACTCTGCCCACCGATGCGCAACTGGCGGACCCGATATACATGTACATCTACAGCCAGGATTTTGCGGCGCAACGCGCGTCGGCCGACGGTCATTATGATAAGATGCAGGCCGCCGGAGCGTTTATGGCTTTCGTATATGTTTACAATCTGATCGATGCCTTCTGGTCAGGGAGCATAAACGATTCCGACGCTACGGCACGCGCAGGCGAATTGCATTGGCGGCCGTTTTTTGAACTTGAGAGTCCGGATAAGCACGCCGGGTGGTTTGCGACCCAAACCCAGGGGCGCAATGGTCTGCGTCTGCAATGGAGTTTCTAATGAAAATGGTAATATCTCGCTTGTTTCACATTGGATGGTTCTGCATATTCGGACCCGTAATAATAAGCAATTGCAATGCGTCCGATGTCAGCAATCCGGGCAATCCGTACGAAGAAGAATTTCTGGAGTTTAATCTGGTGCGGTGTTTGCTGGAAGATTGTTCCGGCGGCAACACTTCAAATCCGAGTAGTGGCGGTGGTGGTGGAGGCGGCACTCCTGTCTTCTATATTTACACCAATAGTCTGACAGTAACCGGCAACCTGGGCTCGCGGGCTACCAGCACATCCAGTTGTCAGTCCATGCAAACCGCCTCCTACCCGGCTATGACCTGTACGAATTATCTGGCGGTAGCCAGTTATCCCGGGGATGATTTGTTGAACGCGAGTACGAATCACAGCGTACCTGCCGGCCGTACGCTTACCTCAGAAAGTGGGACTACCGTAGCATCCAGTTGGAGTGCCTTTCTGACCGGGCCCACGGTAACCTTGCAGACCGCGGGCGTAGCCAACACCACGCCCACTCCCTTTTACTGGACATCCACCGCTATCGGCGGCGGCTTTGATGCCACGTATAACTGTACGAACAATTCCGACGGAACCAACGGAGCGGTCGGATCCCAGGGTGCCATTACGACGACGGCCGGGACACATATTCGCTTTGCCGTAAATCAACCCTGCGATGGCAGCACTAACTCGGCTTATCTGATGTGTATTTGCTGGAATTGATTTTTTAAAATACTTTAAACTTCAATCGCTACGCCGAGCGGACCGGCGCGTTAAATTGAAGAAGTATTGTATCAGAAACGGACCGCAGATTAGATTTACGAACGGTAAAATCATTATCAGTTCCAGCAGCACTCCGGGTTCCTGACCGGCCTTTTTTTCCAGACGACGATAGTAGCGCGCGAACATAATTGAAAGCGGCAGCAGGCCGCCCAGAATGCAAACCATCATTATGGTAAAAGGGTCGTCACCCATGATTCCCGCCGTGCGCGCCAGCCAGATCAATAAATACAGGCCGCCGGTCGTAAACACCAGCAGCATCAACGCCACCAGGTTAATATCCACGCGCCGCGGGTCGGCCGGATTGATCCAATCGTTCTGTCCCCGATCGGCCGGCGGTTCTTCATCCAGAACAGAACGTAAAGCGCCTCGAAACTCTTCCGGTCGATTGATGGTTAAATTGAAATAAGACTCGATGGTCAACCGCAGACGCATCAATCGCAAATGAAAATCCACCAGCCAGGTGGGATACTGGCCGCTGAACGCGTTGTATATCCAGATGAACACAATCGATAACAGGTACACCGCAATCAAAAGTCCCGCAAAACCGCCCACAATTCCTGCCAGTACCGCCGTAATGGTATGAAACTCAATCGCCCATTCAAAAATGCGCAGCGCCGCAAACGCACATAGCGCCAGGACGATCAAAATAATCAAACGGATCAGTACCCGGATTACCGGGATTTCCGTAGCGGTACGGAATTGTAATTCGAATCCCCGGACTCCGCCGTTCCGGGCGTATAAATCCACATGCGGCACCCGGTCTGAAATTCCCAGAGCGTATAGAAACAGGCGCACGCGCATATACATATAGCGTGTCTGATAATAGACCAGCTCTTCATTATTGCGCTGCAGCACCAACACATGCAGCATATTCAAGACATATAGAAAAAAAGCCGTAACGGAATACAACGCCGACATACACAGCGCCGGTAGAGCGTATACCCAAACGACATTGGCCGCACCCAGCAGCGCACCCGGATAAAAAATCAAATCCGCCAGTGTGCCCCACTCCAATCGCCGTAAAAGCACGGATAAAACCAACAGTCCCAGACCGACGGCACCTACCGCCCGTAGAGCGTTCATCCAGCGCGTCTGAAACGAATCAAGGGCGACCTGAAAATAGATAGATTGACTCAATATTACCGCTCCTGTCTCGATAAAATCGCCTGTGGCGCTACTCCGATAATCTCAAAGCAAGGTGCTTGGTGGCAAGAACTTTCGACCGCGCTTCTGTGTAGGCCGGCACCCAACCTCGCATCAACTCGGGGCCAGGTCACAGGTATTGTTTGTTCTGGATTTTTGCGCGGCCCTTGTATGTCCAGGGTATCGGCGGTCCGGGTCAAAAAAATACTGCTGTGGCGGAATTTCATTTGATTGTGATTTTCCTCGTAATTCATTTTGAAACCGTGACCATATGCAGGCTCTGGATGCATTACCCATCGACCTGAACTCGGTAGTTGTGGAACGTGTTAGCGCACTCTGGCAACATGCCGGCCTTGCACTCGATTTGAATGTAATCGACGCGCAGCATGCCTGGTTGGTGGCGTTAGTTCTGGAACTGGAATGGACTCTGATTCACGAGCCGACCGAAATTCCGGACCGATTCCGCGTCATTTTGCATGAAGCCGGAGAGTACGCAAATGAACACTTTTCGGTTGAAGAACAGTTGATGCACGCCTTCAACTACAATGAAGAAACCAAACATATTAAGAGCCACCGCAAGTTCGTACAGATTCTCGGGCAACTGGCCGGTGGTGAACAGATAACTTCCAGAGAAGACGGAGAGCGCCTGTATCGCTACCTGCGTAAATGGCTCATCCAGCACATTCTGGTAGAGGATCGCAAATACGCCGAGTATTTCCGACGCCGCAAGTTGGTGCAGGACGCCAATTCGCGGCTGGATTCCATTATCAAAGAAGGTCGCTATCATCTGCACGGGCAGCAGCAGTTCCTGCGACTGATCGGTCGCCGGGGCAGCCAGATCGACGTCAGCACTCCGGAGCTATTGAAAGAAATCGGTTCCATGTGGAATCGCCTGAACCTCGCGACCGGCATCCCCATAATCGACATCCAGCATCTCTGGTTGATTAAGATGATCGTGGATGTGGATGAAGCCATGCGCGAATCCAGCATGACCCGTTCCGCGGTTCTTCATCGAACTTTGAGCGAAGCCAGTCTGTATGTGGAATTGCATTTCCGTACGGAAGAACGACTGATGGATCTTTTACAGTACAGCGATTCGGAGGAACACCGCAAGCGCCACCATGCTTTTGAAGAATTCGTCGCGGCCCGTAAAGGCGATTTTGAAAGCGGGAACATGCGCGCGGCCATTAC
>JAGRMX010000161.1 GCA_020441025.1 Leptospiraceae bacterium | reverse complement strand
CAATGCCAACGCGGTTGCTCTGGCCGATTGGTTTCAAAATCAAGCGGGCGTGTCGGCCGTGCACAGTCCGCTGGCCGCCGGACAACGGGAAAATTATACGCGCCTCGCCAGGCGATCGGATGCGCCCGGTGGAGTGTTGACTATCGAATTGAACGGGGATCTGGCGCGCTTTTATGATCGTTTGCCTTTCGCCAAGGGTCCCAGCTTTGGCCTCGATTTTACTCTGGTCTGTCCGTTCATGTATCTGGCGCATTATGATCTGGTATCCACCGAAAGCGGACGTCAGAAATTACGATCGAACGGTTTGAATCCCGATCTGGTGCGTATTTCGGTCGGCACGGAAGACTTTTCCGAACTCACTGCCGGATTTGCGCTGGGCTTGAAAGGATTGTAAACAAACAGCGTCGTTCATCTCGCGGTGTGACATTCTGATATGATTCAGTTGTCAAGGGCCAGAAGTCAGAACAACTAACGCCGGTCCTGATTCAGTATGCAATACTGATATAGCGCTGTAATGTTAGCGCCAGAAATTTGAAATGCGTCAGGAAGCCCCTTCCCGGATGGCGCTATCTTCGATTAGTAAGCGACTATTGTCTTTCATTTAGAGCAAATCCAGCAATTTATATGGATTTGTGCATCATGCCGTTTGTTTACGATGAACTTCATTCCTTGCCGCTTTTCGATGCATGTTCTTGAGGTCAAAAATTAATATCAGAAAAAAAATATTGACTTTTCGGGAGGGGCGCACTCGGTTCGCTATATGCAGAAATTAATTATAAATATCAAGAATAAATACGCGCGCATTGGCAAATTCTGGCGTCCATGCGCAATGTCAGGTATGAATGTTGTAGTGAAGATCAGCAGGATTCTCGTCCTGGTCCTATTCTGCCTATTGCTGGCATCAAATCTCAGTTGTCATATAAATGATAATCATGATAATGATGATCGTGACAATTTGATTTTATTGGTTTTACTGTATTTATTCTCGGGAACCAATCCTGCCTCGAATCCCGAAGGTTCCCTTGTAGATACAGTGGAAGATGGCGCAGCAAAAACGAATTATATTTTTTCGAATGTAAATTTTGGCACCGCTGCCAGTGATCGCCTGCTGGTGATTTTCGTGAATGGCCAGAGGGATGTCGGCGGCGTTATTAATTCAGCCAGCGTCGGTGGAGTCAGCGCTACTCTGGCGCAGAATGATAGCCGGACAGATGGATCTATAGCAACGATCATCGCCGCCGTTCCGGCGGGCACTGCCGGCGATGTTGCCATCAACTGGTCGATTCTTCAGCAGGGTAGCGCCATACAGGTGTATCGCCTGTCAAATCTGTCGTCGACCACACCGATTATTTCTATCCACGATGAGATTTCGCCATTGACTCAAACAATCAGTTACGAGGCGAATTCAGTTATCATGGCTCACGCGAAGATGTGGAATGCTGCGTCTGCACCGACCTTTCTCTGGAGCGGCTCTGCAAACTTGAATGAATTGGTGGATACCAAATTAACAGGTAGCAATCAGGCTTACTCAAGCGCGATGAGGATTATGGATTCCCCGGGAAGTGGAGCGGTAGTTACAGCAAGTTCCAGCGGCGGGAGCGCGCCTGTTATGAATATTATTGGATTTAAATGATTGTGCCGAGTATTAAAGAGTATTTGGTGAGATGGTTGGGTATTATAATATGCTTTAGGCTTTCGAATTAATCTTCGCTGGGTCGGAGTTATGATATAATCATGAAAGCTTAACGAATCCGAACCGCATTCTCCACTAACAATAGATTTTCGGTCCGAACAAACAGCGTCGTTCAAAAAAACGCAGGCCGGTCCTGATTCAGTATGCAAGTCTCATTGGATACGGGCCGTTCAGAATAACAGCGGATTACCTGCCGGTGATTTTTAGATAACGCTTCTTGCCGATCTTAAAAACATAATCGCCCGGAAAGCTCAGGCGATAGTAGGCGTCCTCGATGGTTTCCAGATTTTCGCCCAGCTTGATGGCGCCGCTCTGTATTAAGCGACGCACGGCCCCTTTGCTGGACTCGATACCGGCATCCACGAAAACATCCACCAGCAATGCTTCCGGCTGAATGCCGGCATCTACCGTGTGTTCCGGTGTATCCGGCGGCAGTACCATTTTCGTACGACTGGTTTTTTGTTCGTCCCATTGGGAGCGCGCCGTCTTCCCTTCCGCCGTGGAATATAAATCGGCAACGATCAATTGCGCCAGGTACTTTTTGGTTTCCAGGGGATCTTTGCGTAGCGTCTCAAAATTTGCTTCGGGTTCGTCCGTGAGCAATACGAAGTAATCCCACATCAATTCATCCGATATGGACATGATTTTAGCGAACATGGCGAAGGGCGCGTCATTGATGGCCACATAGTTATCATACGATTTGGACATTTTGCGACTGCCGTCCAATCCCACCAGCAGAGGTGTGGTAACGATCACCTGCGGTTCCTGGCCGTACTCTTTCTGTAGCTCACGACCCACCAGCAGATTGAACTTCTGGTCAGTGCCGCCCAGCTCTACATCGGAATGCATGGCCACCGAGTCGTAACCCTGCACCAGCGGATACATAAACTCAATAAGGCTGATGCTTTCGCCCGATTTGTAGCGCTTCATGAAGTCGTCGCGTTCCAGCAGGCGGGCTACGGTATAGCGCGCAGTGAGTCCCAGCACGTCTTCAAAGCGCATGTCCCGACACCAACTGGAATTAAAGACTATTTTCGTGCGCTGCGGATCGAGTATGCGAAACACCTGTTGTTTGTACGTCTCCGCGTTAGCCTCCACCGCCTCGCGGGTCAGGCGCACGCGTGTTTCCGAGCGACCGGTGGGATCGCCGATCATGCCGGTAAAATCGCCGATCAAAAAATGCACTTCATGTCCTAATTCTTGAAAGTGCTTCAGTTTACGTAGCAGAACAATGTGACCCAGATGCAAATCGGGCGCGGTGGGATCGAAGCCGGCCTTGATGACCAACGGTTTACCGGTCTGGCGACTGCGTTCCAGCTTGCTGATCAATTCTTCTTCGGGTAAAACATCCACCGCGCCGCGTTTGATCAATGCCAGTGCGTCTCTGGTTTCTTTGGCTATGGTCGTTTTGGGCTTTGCGCCGCCGGATTTCTTCTTGCTGGCCATCCCTGACAGGGATCGAAGCACAGGTTGGCCGGTAAATCACTTTTGTACGGTCGTTTCCGGATCATCGCCTTGCCAGGCTGGAAACAATTGATGATCCACACCGAATAATGCCAGAATACGTCCGGCAATGAAGCGTCCCAGATCATCCAGCGATTGCGGTCGTTGATAAAAGCCCGGACTGGCCGGCAATACAATGCCGCCCGCTTCGGTCAGTGCGGTCATGTTGCGCAGATGAATAAGACTGTACGGCGCTTCTCTCGGAACGACTATCAGTCGACGGCGTTCTTTCAGACACACATCTGCGGCGCGTTCAATTAAATTGGAAGTGTAACCGTGCGCAATGCCGGCCAGAGTTTTCATCGAGCAGGGCACGATGACCATGCCATGTGAGGGCGCCGATCCGCTGGCCGGCCGCGCCCCTATATCACGATGATCCACCAATTGAAATGCATGCCGGGTATCATGGAGTTCACGCAGGGCCAGTTCCAGATATTGTTCCGGCGTATCCACCGGAACTTCCAGCTCCTGACGCAGCACACGCAGCGCGGCCGGACTGATGATCAGATGTGATTCTCCCGGGATTTCCGCCAGCGCGCGGACCAGGTGCCGGCCATACAGAGCGCCGCTGGCGCCGGTAATGCCAATATTCAGATTCAGCCGCAAATTTGTCCGTTCCCCGGTTGGAATACGGCGATTTTGATGGAGTTCACGTACGCCATGGCAACCAATCAAACAGGCGCGCTCATTTTCGCCCACCATTTGGTAAGGCTCGAATGACAATCGCGGGTTGAGAATTTCAGCATACTGCCGGAATTAGCCTTACCCTGCGATCAATCGGACGGAATGGCACCGAACGGCTGTGGATAAAGTCAAAACGGTTCGCAGCAACACGCTTCAACCGGCTGCCGATTGCATTCGGGCCGGAGCAGGGGTGCTGTTCTTCACTTTGCGGTACAGCTGCCAGGCGGTCAGGCAGGTTTCTTCCGATGTGCTCATGCGGGTCAGGGCGCGAATGAATGCGTGGGCATCGTTCTGCCAGGGACGCGATGCCCTGCCCTGCGGATTGGAACGACCCAGCAAAATGCGCATGGCGCGGAAATACACACAACGTGCTCGTTCACGGTATTCCGCATTGTTCGATTTGGGCGGCACCAATTCGCGCATCCAACCGCGCACATAACGCAGATAGTATTCCGGATCCTCCAGCAGGCGGGACTGCTCGCCGGATTCGAAAGAAGCAATGAATAGATGCAGCAATGTAAGCTGGGCGGCCAGGGCGGAAGGCTGCCGCGCGCGAATCCGACCATAGTATTCGGAGTTCAGTCCGGTTCGGATAAACAGCATCCAGGCATCCAATGTCGCCTCGGTGACCTGGTCCAGGGAAAAGCCCTGCAAAAAAGCCCGTACTTCGTCCGCATCCACCGCATCAGGTGCATTCGATGCGCCCGTTGCCGGGTGATCTGTCGGATGAGCAGTATTCATGAGTCAAAAAACGGAGGAAACACAGGCGTCGCGATCAATGGATAGTATACAGGAAGTTGTGCTATTGGCAAATACTATTCCTTATTAGTATGGGAATTGTAGTATTTTTTTAAAGTTCCGGGTAGAAAGTGTAGTGTGCGGGCCGACATGCGGCCGGGGTCATATCGAACAGCATTCGTAATATACAAATTGAAATGCAAGTATGCGTTTTTTGCGCGGTGAATTCACAAAACCGGTTTCAGTTGCCGGGCGGATGACCGACGGAAGCGCGCATGAAACGGGGCATCAACATGACGCACAAAAACCGCAATAAGAAAAGAATCGGCGTAGCCAACTGTTATATGCGGTCGGAAGGCCGTTGCTAACATTAGTAGCGATTAAATCGATTGGATCAGTACGTCCAGCAGGATGCCCGCAAACAGAATGGTACTGATTGACGCATTGATATGAAAAAAGGCGATGGGAATGTGTTCCAGACGTGAAGGTCGCACCAGGTAATGTTCCAGAAAAAACAGTACGGCCACAATCGCCAGAGCGACGTAAAAAATCGGCCCGGTGGAAGAAATCCAGCCGGCATAGCTGAAAAACCCCAGCGCCACGAGATGAGAGCACCGGGCAATCCACAGAGCGGGCCTGATACCAAATCGAACGGGAATGGAGTGCAGGCCGGCGGAAAAATCAAAATCCCGGTCCTGGCAGGAATACAGTATATCAAAACCGGCGATGTAAAACAGCAGACCGCCGCTCCATAACAACGGCAACAAATCAAAACGTTCCAGTAGAGCGATCCAGGCGCCGGTCGGAGCCAGACCGATTGCCATGCCCAGTACATAATGGCACAGAAAGGTAAACCGTTTGGTATAGGAATAGCTCAGCACCAACGCGACGGCCACCGGCGCCAGCACGGCGCACATCCAGTTGATGCTGTATGCCGTCGCAACAAATATGAGCAAGAATAGAATCACAAAGGTCCAGGCGGCCCGTACCGAAATGGTCCCGCTGGGAATTTCTCGGGCGGCGGTGCGGGGATTGCGCGCGTCGATATGGCGATCCACCAGACGATTGAATCCCATGGCGGCGCTGCGCAAACTCACCATGCAGATCAAAACCTGTAACAACAGAATATAAAACCGGGTTTGTGGAACGCCGTCTATAAATAGATCGGTGTGGGGCAGGGCCTGTAGAAAGGCAATGCCGGCCAGGGGCAGGGCGAAGATGGTGTGGGCAAACTTGATCATGCCCAGATAACGATTGATAATGCCGAACAGGCCCGGGCTCTGTTGTACGCTGGTGTTCACGCATCCATCCCGGTACACATCGGTTTCACAGCAATCGGTTTTGTGATTTCCGGGTGCGGCCGTGGCGGTTTCCAATCTGCGGTGCAATCACCTGGAGCTAATCTCAAAACGATGACTTCTTAATTCATTTCGGGCAATGAACGGAACAAATGATTGACCCGGGAGCGAAATACCGTCTGTTGTAAGCATGCGGCGTCTGCTGTTAGTATTTCTGGCTTTCGTGAATGCGGCCTGTTTTGATTACCGGGAGCGGGTGGTCTTCAACGCCAACTTTTCGGGTTATGTGCAGATCAACTACACCGTGCCGGTATATCCGGAGGAGAACCGTTCGTTGATTGCATTCTTACCGGCCAGCGAAGAAGCCATCCGGGAAAAATATGAGCGCTTTCTGAACGGCGACCGTTTGCGTCTTTCGGGCATACTGATCGATTATTTTGAGAAAGGCCCGGACGATCTGGACGGTGACAGTACGCAGATTCCGGCGGACTCGGTGGCCGTATATGGCGATCCCACCCTGCTGCGCCGGTTTGCGCGGGTGCGTTATCAGATTTTTTTTGATGAGCCCGAAACTCTGGAATTGGTGCTGCCGGGTCGGGTGGTGGTTCAGCGCGAAGGCCGGCGCCTGCGAATAGACCGCAGTTTTCCCATCAGTAAACTGGACCCGGACAATCTTTCCCGCGTTGTGGAAGCTTACCATCGCATGTCGGTGCGCTCGCTGGAAAAACACAGCATGCGCTTTTCCTATGTTTTTCCGGAATACTTCGATTCGCAGTCCAATCGCGTGGACACGGTGGTAGCCGGAGAACGCACCTTTGAATTGCCTCTGGCTCGCACCATTACCGATCCCGGGCGTGATCTTGAAACCGATCCCGGGCAGCCGGCTCGTTCTAATATTGAGTGGAACGTGCGCCTGATTGCGAATCCGCGTCCCCGGACAGATGATACCGAGTGAGCAGCTCCTCAAATCGCACTAACGAACGGCGATCTTCCTCGGTAAGCTTATAGTGCAGTGTTGCGGTCAGGTACCGACGGGCTTCTGTTAGCGATAATAAAGCGCCCGCATCCGCGACGATATGATCCATATTTGATTGACCGACTGCCAGCGATTGTTCAAAGAATTCGTCCGCAATCGGTGTGTTCAGGGGATAGGCCCACAGGGCGAATACAAAGGGCAGGCCTTCCAGTTTGTGCCACCAGGTCGCCAGGTCGGTAATCTGATAATCTCGGGCAGAGGTGGAACGCGTGAACTCCAGTGCCGAATCGCCGATCAACAATCCGCCGTCACCGGGTTGCAATTGGCGCGGAATCCGCTCGGGCGGACACACAATCAGTTTGATGGGGATATCAGGGTAGCTACGCTGAAAAAGAATCTGTAGCAGCGCCACCGAACTGCGTGAACCCGAATCCACAAACAATCGCCCGGTGGGCATCGATTTGGATTCAACGCCCTGATCGTTTACTCGACGTTGTAAATATACAATCGAATCTACCTGATGGTGGGCGCATACACCCACACTCTGGCAAAACCCGAATCG
>JAGRMX010000160.1 GCA_020441025.1 Leptospiraceae bacterium | reverse complement strand
CGATGCGCCGATAGAGTGCGTCCACGTTCCACTCGCGCACATCCACACCATCCAAAAGGATGCGCCCCCGGTCGGGTTCGATTAAGCGAGTCAGCAGTTTGATTAAAGTAGTTTTGCCCGATCCGTTGGCGCCGATCAACGCGAATTTTTCTCCGGGACCGATATGCAGGTTTATATTCTTCAGCGCCGGTTGACCGCGCCCGGGATACGTATAGTACACGTTTTCATAGCGAATGCCGTCACCGGGACGATTACCGCGCACGGCGGTGCCCGTACTCTCGGGTACGGGAGTATCCAGAAACGAAAACAGATTCGACATATACAGATTGTCTTCGTATAAACCGCCCAGTGCCGAAAGACTGGAAGTAATGGCGTTCTGACCCTGGCGAAAAATTACCAGGTACATGGTCATTTCACCCAGACTGGGACCGTTCGGATTCATGGTGGCATAAACAATCCATGCGTAGGCGCCGTAGAAGGTGGCCGAACTCAGAATCTGAAGTAATACGCCCCAGAATCCGCGTTGGTAAATCAGACTGCGATCCTGTTGAAAGATACTCTGGAAGATGGTCTTAAACTGCTGGAGAAATTTGGAACCCAGTTGGAAGAGTCGCAACTCCTGGGCATAGCGATCGCGGGTCATGATCATCTGCAAATAGGTCATGCGACGCATTTCGACTTCGCGACCGCTGCGGTGCTTGTAGGTCTTTTCCGAAAACCAGAGCTCGGCAATAAAGGCCGGCATCCCGGAAACAAACAGCACCAACAATGCCAGGGGTGAGAAGGCCAGCAGCAGATAACCGTAACCGGCCAGCAGTATGCCGTAGCGCGACATGATCAGAATACGATTCAAAAGACTGAGCGGACGATTGCCGGCTTCACGTCGGGCACGCTCCAGACTGTCGTTAATTTCGGGATCTTCAAACTGAGTGAGATCCAGTTGCAGAGCCTTCAGTAAAATTTTTATATTGATTTCGTACGCGAGCAACTGTTGCATCATGGAACCGGCGGTGGTCAAACCGCGTTGAGAACCCGCCACCATGATAATCAAAACCGCTTCCACGGCCACCAACCACATCACATGCGCATGCGTGATGTCTTCTTGATTGAGAACGCCCACAACTCCATCGACCACCAGCTTGCTGATATAGGTAGCAAGGGCGGGCGCCACACCCGCAACGGCGGTCAGCACCACTAACGCGATGACAATGGACTTACCGGCCTGCCAGACCAGTTGAATGGTGCGGCCGGATAATTGAATACTCTGCAGAATGCGTCGAATGGCCCCCACGTTCGTTTCAGGCCGGAGCTTTGCCGGCCGCCATACTTGCGCTCAAGCGATTGCCCTTATGCGGGAAAGGCTGATTGAGAGCCTGCTGTCCCAGAAACGGGCAGAGTTTTTCCCAGCCGTCTCCTTTTACGATGTCTAATTCCAGGTAATCATCCGGTCGATTGCGAAAGTATTCACGCACATTGCGGACATGTTGATCGTACGCGTAAGAGAATCGTTCTTCATTGAAGTCGTAGCAACCGTATACGGCCGCTCGCAATATACGCCGTACTTTCAAATGAACCTGCTCTTCAGGAGGTGCATCGTCCTTATAGGCCGGTCGATTCAACCAGTGATTGTACGCCGACACCAACCAGCTTTCCTTATCGCGCAAAGTGAGAATGAACTTACTGCCGGGAAACAGCCGATCCAGATGCATATAATAGGGCGATACCGTTATATCCGTAATGCCGTCGTATTCTTTAAGCAATTCGAAGTTATAGTCGGCGGCCGCCAGTTGATTGTAGGTAACTTCGTCGATGGGATAATGAATCATGTTATAGCCCATGATTTGTAAAGCACTGGTCAAACTGCGAGTGCCCGTTCGACTCAGCCCCAGCCCGAATATTTTACCCGAATGTCGATCGCTGTGTGTCAGCTTACGTTCCTGTTCCAACTCTTCCACCTCGCTCAATGAAAACTCGCCCTTGTCGGGTAAATCCAGCTCTGGAATCTCCCGCTCCGCGATTTGCGGTAAATCTTTAATTACGCTATCAATTCGTTCCGGCGACTCGTCCGCCGCTACCGATTCCCGCGCGAACTGAATGGCCCGACGGGCAACGATGAAATCCGCGTGACCATCCCATGATTGCATGGCCATTTCCAGTTGTTTGCGATGTTCTTCCGTACGACTGCGCAATTCCCGCAGGGCGTACTTGGCGAAGATATCGACGTAACTCTGAAACCAATCGTGATAAATTCTGAAGTTCCAGAATTCTTTATTCAATCCCAGTTCACGCAGGGCGTAATACCGCCGTCGGGATTCGGGCCGCAATACATACTTAAATTCTCCGTCCGGCGGCGGCAACTCGGCCATCTTACGCACCACGTCGATGCGCGTAATGTGAACGCCGCAATGGATATGACCGCGAAAACGATCGTTTACATAACAATCCGTGTACGGACGCGTGTTGCTATTGAGAAACGGACGCATGTCCTCCATTATCAGACAATCGGCGTCCACGTAAACGACCTGATCGCAATCATGCTCGATGCGCAGCATTTGCTCCACGGCGGCGGAAAACGGACGCACATTATCGATTATGTATTCCCGGTCGGGACGTATATGTCGGCGAGCCAATTCCAGCGCTACGGAAGCGGTTCTTTCCCCGACGGAACGAAATACCAGATCGACTTTACTCATTGTTTTACTCCGTTTCCCGCCAGGCAAAGGGTTGATTGGTGTGTCCGGCCATACGCTCGAATAAATCCAGGTGCTCCGGCTGCAATTCACGCAGCCAGCGCAGGTCCAGTTTGATGCCCCGGGGATGGGATTGATAGTACTGCTTCTGCCTTTCCCGAATGCTCACCACCTGTAACTGTTGCGCGCGCGCCACTTGAAATTGGGTGCCGTTGTTCCCGCCGATGGGATGATGTTCGAATTCATCGAAACGCATCATAGCGGGTTGAAAATCCAGTCCCAGAAATTCGGTCAGGTTTCGCGTAGTCGCCTCCGGATTGCGCGCAAAATCCTCATAATGCAAACTCATTTTTGAACCGGAGAATGCGTTATACAATTCATTGGTGCGTTCGACCTGTGATTGCCATTGCTCGATCAATTCTGCGGGCGATTTTTCCGAGTACTTTCGCAATCGGGAATTGATCACCGCGCGACCGTCCCTCTGTAAATACAACAGATACACCGGAATGCCGTCCGTCGCCAGATCCGCCATCCGATCCCGTAACCAATCGACATTCTTGGTGGAATCGATGACCACACCGCGCTGCGCCTTCCGGGCGATGCGTTGATACAAACCGGCGGTCCTGTCTTCTATACCGTCATTGAATCCGGTCCACACCGGACAGTCTTCACCGCATAGTTTGCAGGTGCGTTTGCGCAGTGCCTTCTGCGGATTGCCCACGAACTGGGACTTGCGCGCTTCGCCGGCGTAAAAACAATCGGTGTGGCTGCCCAATACCAGTCCGAGTAGCGTTGAGCCGGAATGTCCGGCACCGCATATAAAACAGACTTTTTCCAGCATGATGAGCTTTGGACGTTGGTAAACCCTCCGTGGTTTACTCCAGTACGTTCCTTTTTTGCAATTCGGTCAGAATTTCGGCAATGCTTTCATCGGGCGATTGACTTTCGGTATGGATATGAATATCCGGATCTTCGGGAGCTTCATAGGGCGCCTGGATTCCGGTCATGTCGGTAATCTTACCTTCGCGGGCTTTTTTATACAGACCTTTGGGGTCTCGCGATTGGCAGACCGTGACCGGCGTATCCACGAAAATTTCAATGAACTGACCATTACGCCCGATGCGGCGTGCTTCCGCCCGGCTTTCTCGATACGGACTGATCATAGACACGATAACGATGGCGCCGGCATCCTGAAACAGGGCGGCCACCTCGGCAAAACGACGAATATTCTCCATTCGATCTACCGGTGAAAAACTCAAGTCCCGGTTCAATCCCTCTCGCAAGCGATCCCCATCCAGATTGTAGACCATTCGACGCGCATCGACTCTTTCCAGCAGGGCCTTATCCAGGCGCGCTGCCAGGGTACTCTTGCCGGCTCCCGATAGGCCGGTCAACCACAGGATAACACCTTCAAATTCTTTACGCTGCATGCAGAGATCAAATTCCTGAATTACGGACGATGGAACTGGCCACCTCCGCTTCATTGGGTATATTGTTGGTAATCAGAGGTGAGAAACCCGAAATATGTTTGCGAATTTCCGGTACTACGTCCGGGCATTCGGAAAAAGACGGCGAGCAATACATGGGATTATATACGGAAAAAATACTGCCTCATCTGATCAACCATTTCATGGCACAGAGTGATTTTTCCCGCCTGCGCGGCGAAGTGCTGGAAGCGGTATCCGGCCGGGTACTGGAAATCGGTTTCGGTACCGGCTTGAATCTCCCGCATTATTCCGCGACGGTTGCCGAGTTGATTGCGGTCGATCCCTGTAGTCGTTGCCTGCAACTGGCCGATGATCGCATTCGGTCGGCGCCATTCCCGGTGCGGATTATTTCGGCGGATGAAACCGGAGCACGAATCGATTTGCCGGATGACAGCATGGACGCGGTGGTCAGCACCTGGAGCCTGTGTACCATTCCGGATGCGGTGCAGGCCTTGCGCGAATGTCGCCGCATTCTGAAAGCCGACGGACGCCTGCATTTTGTCGAACACGGTCGCTCGCCCGAATCAGGGGTGGCCCGTTGGCAGGATCGTCTGACGCCCATGCAGAAAATCATCGGTGGCGGCTGCCATCTGAATCGCCCCATTGCCGGGTTGATCGAATCCGCCGGCTTCCACATAGAAAGTCTGCGTACATTTTATAATTCGCCGGTAAAAGTGGGATCGTATATGTACGCCGGGACCGCGCGACCATAGTGTGAGCCTTCGCAATGCGGCATTGGTGGAATACCGGAATGCGGCGGGACACCGCGGTAAATCTTAAAAGATTGCCAAACCTGCCCGCATATATCAGACTGATCTTTGATGGTTCGCTCGCATTTCGCTTCGGGTATTATTTTCAGGCTTAATAATGAAAAAAACGTTTAAACCATTGCTGCTGATTCTCGCGGTATCCCTGGTCGGTTGCGATAATTCCAGTTCGGAGAATAATGTTCTGGAAAACATGGATGCGCTGCTATTAACGGCCGGCCTGTACCAGTTGCATCAGACACCCGCCGGCAATCAGGATTATCTGAATCGCTCTTCCACCGGCCTATCGGCCTGGAGTATCGGTTTGAATGCGAACAATTTCGGTACCGAACGCAACATTGATACCAACTATGAATTGAATCCACCCAACTGGATTACGGTGGCCGGCGATACCTGCGACGCGCGGGGTGTGCCGGCCAATATCACCGGCAGCAACTGCGTGCTGAGCGGCAATGTAATCGGAGTTTGTTTTACGCGATTTTTAACCGCCGGAACTCCGGGACGCATTATAGATACCACGTTGCTGATTCGCAGTAGTTTTCAACAGGATTCCACCGTCTCGGACAGTGATAAACAATCGGTGTTCACGCATGAAATCGGTCATTGCCTCGGTTTGCGCCACGCTCAAAGCGGACTGGCATCCACCTGCGGCGGCAGTTACTTAAATTGCATTATGTTTCCCAGCGTGTCCGGCGCCGACACCCCCCATGCTCAGGAAATCACCGCTATACAGAGCGCCTATTCACCCGCCGTGCAGGATCCGAGCAGCACCGATCGCTACAATACATGCACAAGCGGCTCCTGCAGCGGAGAAGCCACCCGGCACTGGAGTTTTCCCTTGTTTACAATCAGCGCGTCCATCGGCAACGCGCTGGTCTATGAACCGCAGGCTCATCCGAACGGCATGCCGCCCGGAACGCCCCTCAATCCCGACAATGTAATCACCATCGCTCACCTGCTGAAAGACGATGGCAGCGAAGAAGTGCGCATATATGACGCCAATTTTTTACCACTGCCGGGCTTCTGACGCGTTATAGAAATAGTTCGCTCTTAGCTTTATACGAACTCATGCTAAGAGGCTGTATTTCAACAGCCTGCTAATAAACCGTTAAATGATCGGCCAACAAGGGATGCATCAAGCCGACGTAACTACCCGCCACGGAATGACCCGCGGCATTTCCGGTTTCATTTATAACCGACTCTTTATCCGCTCCGTCGGTCGCGGTAAAACAATCCACGGAATCCTGCTCCGGTTCAAAACGACGCATGTATAAATGTCCGGACTTTAAACGCGCGTGTTGCATGGAAAATTTCGGGAGATAACCGGATACATCACGCGATTCGCGAATGGAATCGGCAATTTCTTGCCCGGCCAAATCTTGCTCGGCATATTCGTACCTGGAATAATCTCGCCGGGATGCCAGCAACATGGCTTGCAGTTCATCCGGGCTGAGACCATCGGTATGGGCCGAAAGAATAAAAAGCGCGGGTCGGCCACGACACAATCGCCATAAGTCCGCAAGCAGGCCCGGTAAATCGCGTTGAATCTTCCAGGTAGCGGTGCCACCGCCGCGCCCGAAACTGGGTGGATCGACTATAATAACATCGTACCTGCGGCCGCGTCGGATTTCCCGGCGTACGAACTTGAGTACATCATCCACAATCCAGCGCACCGGTCCGCCCGCAACGCCCGACAGAGCCGCATTTTGTTTTGCTCGATTGACCACGCTGGCGGCCGCATCCACGTGACAAACTTCACAACCGGATTGCAGGGCCGCAATGGTAGCCGCGCCGGTATAGCCGAAAAGATTTAGAACACGCAACATTCGTCGTGGTTTAGATTCCGGATGTTGGGCCGACCGCGCGCGGTAAGCGAGCGCACAATTGCGTATGGAATTCCACACCTGACGATGTTCCGGAAAGAGTCCGATCTGTCCGGTAGGCGCCAGCATCAGTTTGAATCGAATGCCCGCATAATCTACTTCCGGTTCGGGCAGTGGCCGCAATTGCGTAATCCAGCTTCCACCACCCGCACGTTGCGAGTCATAAACAGCGTCGATTGCTTTCCAGAGTTGCGGAAACATCTCCGGTTTCAGCGCCGCAGGCGCGGGACGAATGATACGAATGGTCCCCAGTTGCTCCAGACGACGACCGTTACCATAATCCAGAAGGGTATACTGATCCGCCGGTATGCGCTGCCGCGTTTCCAATTCAATGCCCGGTCATTTCCAGAATCTCACGGGAGAGTCGCAGATAGTCCACCGCCACGTCGGTATTGCGATCGTACAGGATCAGGGGCATCTGTTGATTGGCGGCCCGGGCCACGTCTATGCGTTCCCGGATGACCGTTTGCAATACCCGGTCGACTCCCGCCGGGCACCCGCAATCCGCGAAGGCTCCATCGATGAATTCCTGCCGAATGCGCGCGTACATTTCCTTATGCAAAGTTATATTCAAACCGCCAAAACGGGTGAATAACACACCCATGAATTCGGCCCGGCGATCCTTGATCAAATTGGCGTGACGACTGAAGTAGC
>JAGRMX010000015.1 GCA_020441025.1 Leptospiraceae bacterium | reverse complement strand
CTATGGTAGGAGCGCGAGCGCAGTACACGGTTCAGCATCGCCGCAAAGAAATCCATTTCAATCATCTGCCCGCCTTTCGTTTCGGTGACGGCGATTATCGTGCCCGGGAGTACAACTGGACCTTCTTTGCCCGGGGCGACGGCAACCTGGGCGCGGACGGCAGCTTTCAATTTGAACTGCCCGCCACGGGTCTTGAAACCGAGAACAAGGACATCGGTCTTGAAAACGTAAAGCTGGTGGCACCGTTGGAGTTTTCCATCGAAGGACGCGTGCGCGATGTGGATGATAAGAGCGTCGTAAACACGAAACTGATTCCGGTGTATCCGGGCACGCTACTGCCCGGTATTTCCGTGAATCGATATTATCAAAGCAGCGATAAGCCCTTTCAGTTTCAATTGATTGCGGTAACGCCTCAGGGTACTCCCGGCGGAAATATGCCGGCGGTTGCCCATATCATACGCAACGAGTGGAAGACCATTCAAAGTCGCGGACCGGGCGGCACTCTGCAACGGACCAATACACTGGTGCGTACGCCCATTTATGAAAAGGCCGTAACATTAAGTAACGCACCGCAACCTTTTGAATATAAGGTCGATAAGGCCGGTTGGTACTCGCTGATTGTACGCGGCGCAAACGGCGGCGCGTATTCACGGGTCAGTTTTTATGCATTCGGCAGCGGATTCTATGGCTGGAATTTTCCGGATGATGACCGGGTGGAGCTGTTGCCCGATCGGCAGGAGTACAACGTGGGTGATACGGCTCGCATTTTAATACAATCGCCTTTTAAGTCCGCGCGCGCCATTGTAAGCGTGGAACGCGAAAACATATACTGGCAAAAAACCTACGATATAGAGGGCAATGGCGAGCCGATTGAAGTGCCCATTCTGGCGGAGTACGCGCCTACCGTCTATGTGAGCGTCATGTTGGTGCGCGGGCGCGTGGAAGCCGACCAGGTGCCGAATCCGGATGAGGAAGAAGAGGATCTGGGTCGACCGCAGTTTAAGATGGGTTACGCACAACTTACGGTTTCGCCCGAGCAATATCGATTACCGCTGACGATTCAAACCAATCGTCCGTTTTACGCTCCCCGGGATCCGGTGACGTTGACCATTCAAACCGCCCCGCATGCGGAAGTTACCCTGGCGGTGGCCGACCGGGCGGTACTCGATTTGATCAACTACCATTACGGCGATCCCATGGAAGCCTTTTATAAGAACTGGCCCCACGGACTGGTGGCCATGGAGAATCTGGAATCGTTGATCCGCCAGTTGACTTACACCCGCAAGGGTCAGAGCCCGGGCGGCAAAGCGCTGGAAGAAGAATCGCGTCAGGCCATGGACGGTGGATTCGATCGCGATGGCGAAGACGGACTGCGCAAAAATTTCAAACATACCGCCGAATGGTCGCCTGCATTAAGAGCCGATGCCGACGGTAAAGTGACTCTACGCTTTGAATTGCCGGATAACCTGACCACGTTTCGGGTCATGGCGTTGGCGTCTCGACAGGGAAAATTCGCTACCACCGAACACGAATTTCGCGTTCAGCAACCGCTGGTAGTCCAACCGCTGGTCCCGCGCTTCATTCGTCCCGGTGACGAGTTGCAAATGGGCGCGGTGATTGTGAATCAATCCGGTAAAGACGCGCGCATTCAGGTTCAAATGGAATCACCGTTGCTGACGTTTAAGGGCCGGAACAGTACGCAGGGCGAAATCACCATCCCATCCGGCCAATCGCGTGAAATCGCGTTTACCGGCACCCTGAATACCAACGAGTATACGAGCATAAAAAATAAAATTATCGATCAGTTACGCAACAACGCGGACGTATATACGGAAGGTATTCGTGCTACAAGGGTCGTAGGCACCATCAACGCGCAGGTATTGAATACCGCCGCGTTCAATGATGCGGGCATTGCGCCTTCCGGGTTGCGAGATCGAGTACAATTTGATTTTCCGGTACGCGAACAACCACCGGCGGAAGCGTTCAGTCTGGCCGGTCATGTGAACGCCGGAGATACGGAGTCGGAAGGCGCCCAACTACCGGCGGCGTCGGAACTTGTGGACGGCATCGGACACCTGGAAGTGTCTCTGTCCAATACCGCTCTGGTAGGATTGGAACGCGCGTTTCAGTTTTATCATTTGAATCCCTACTATTGCCTGGAACAACGCGCCTCGGCCTATTTATTGAGCATGACCGCCGGCGATCTGTTGCGCGGTTTCCAACAGGGCGCGCCGTCGGAGCAGGATTATAATTTTACCGAGTCTACGAAATTCTTCATCGATGTGCTGTCCGAATTTCAAAACGAAGACGGTGGTTTTCGACTGTGGAAGAGTCATCCGTCCGTCTCTTATCCGTATTTAACCGCTTATGTGGTTTTTGTCTTACAGGTGGCTCGCGAAAACGGAAACGATTTCGATGAAGGCGTTTATGATCGAGCGGTGACGTATCTCAAAAACTACGTGCGTAACCCCTCGGCGGATGATCGGCGCTATGTAATCGAAACCATGAGCTTCATCGCCTATATTCTGGCGCGGGAGGGACAACCGCAGACCACGCTGGAAAACTATCTGCTGGAGAATGTCACGGCGCTTTCCCTGCGCGGTCGAGCGCATCTGACTATGGCCCTGTTTTTGCATCGTCAACCCAACGATTTCAAAAACGACGCGGACTTAAGCGCTCTGTATCAGTTCTTTCAGAATCGGATGGAGTTTACCACGCGCAAAATTTCATTCAAAGAAGAATACTCGGGACCGTACACGCGCAGTTTCTATGCCCGGGGTACGACGATGGCCATGTTGCTGCAGGTGTTCATGGCTCTGGACCCCCAGAATCAGTTGATACCGCAGATGGTGCAGTACAGTATTTCGCGTGAAGGCAACGCCTACTGGCGCGATTCCCACAGCGTGGGCAATCTGGCCTATGCATTGCGCGTATATCATAAAAAATACGAACAGATGGACGGTAAAACTACCGCGCAAATCTTATTAAATAAACAGGTATTGCTGGAACAAGAATTTGCCCGTCCCGTTTTACAGCGATTTACCAACCAACAACCGCTGACCGCGTTGTACAATAAAGTCCCGCCCGGTCAGGTGCATCCGCTGGAAGTATTAAATCCGGGCACGGGACGTGTTTATTACACCGCCACCTTACAGTACCTGCCACGCCTGGCAAAAGTCGACCCGCGGGACGAAGGCATTGAAGTACGTCGCGAAGTGGTGGAGCTGAGCGGCGTCAGCGGGGCGGCGGATATATCGCGCACGCTCAAGGTTTTACCCGATGGCGCCACCCTCACCCGCGGGGAATTGTATCTCCATCGACTGGTGGTAATCAATCCCAAACCGGCTTTTCACTTTGCGTTGATCGATCCTTTGCCTTCCACTTCGGAAGCGGTGCAGGCCAGTTTCGCCACCGAGAGCGGTTCAATGAATCGCTTTCTACAATCGACGCGTTCTGAGCATACGCAATACTGGTGGATGGGCGGTCGCGAATATTACGACTATCGGGACGACCGGGTTGTGATCACTCAATCGTACCTGAATCCCGGTATTCATGAGTTCTTTTACTTCGCGCGCCCGTTGGTACGCGGCGACGCCTACCATCCACCGGCTCAGGCCACATTGATGTATGAACCGGAAATCTTCGGTCGCACGGGTGGTGGCAGTCTGAAAGTACAATAAGCGGCGCACCACAACCGGCACAAGATGATTGCCGGCAATGCGACCGCCATTGTCGGCCATGCGTCCGCCCGGCTTATCGGCGAGAAGCCGATCGAAGCGGCCGTAAAACGAGTCTGGAAACGCGTGTAGCATGAACAGCAAAGCGTTATCTGTAAAAATCGATCGGAGCCGGGCGCAGCGCATACCGGGAGTGCTGCTGGCCTGCATCACGGTCGTTTTGCTCTTCTGGCCTCCCGATGCGGAACGACTGCGGCTGGATGCGGGCGCACCGATACTGCTTTCCTCCGAAGGTCAGCTATTGCGTGAATTTCGCGAGCGACGCAGCGGTAGTTTTCAACGCTGGCGCGCATTGAACGCCTTTCCGCCGCGCGTCGTCGATCTGGTGCTGTACTCGGAGGACAGTCGCTTTTATTATCACCCCGGCGTCGATCCCATCGCCATTGGCCGGGCTATGTACGCAAACATACGCGCGCGGCAAATTATCGCCGGCGGTTCGACCATCACGCAACAGGTAGTGCGCATGCAGTATGACGATATACTGCCCACACAGGGCTGGCTGCGCAAACCGCTGGAAGCGCTGCTGGCGGTAAAACTGGAGATGTTTTATTCCAAAGATGAACTGCTGGAAGTGTACTTAAATCGAATTCCGTTGCGCAACAATCGTCGCGGATTGAGTTCCGGCGCCATGTTCGTATTCCAACGCGATCTGGACCACCTGAGTGAATCGGAACTGGCGGCTTTGATTGTGTTGATTCGCGGCGGTCACATGTCTCGCGAACGGTTTTCGTACGAGTATCGCCGATTGCTCGGGCGTATGCAGGATGATGGCAAGCTGAGCCGCAACATATCGGATTCGGAAATAGCGGCGAGCATCGATCAAATTTATTCTCGTATACCCGGCGCAGTCGAGACCGACACAAATCGAATGGGCAGCCTGCATGCGGATCAGGCTCCGCACTTCAGCGCCTGGTTACGCGAACGGTATCCGCGCCTATCGGGCAAAATTCACACATCTATCTCCAGTCAATTGAATCACGTGGTCGGCGACATTGTTCAAAATGAATTGCGGATGATTGAAAATACGGGCGCCAGCCAGGCCGCCGTAGTGGTCATTGAGATTTTACCGCCGGAAGAAAGCGGCGGAAACGCACCCCGTCCGGTGTTACGTGCGTTGGTGGGATCGCGCAATTTTTCCGATCCCGAAGGGGGACAGGTAAACGCCGCTCTGGCGGTACGCACCGCCGGCAGCACGCTCAAACCGTTTATCTACGCCCGGGCCATGGATCGATTCGGTTTGCGACCGTACACTTTACTGGAGGATACCGATATCTCTCTTCCGCTGGGTGACGGCGGCAGTTACCGTCCCCGTAATTATGATCTGGATTTCTGGGGAGAGATCAGCCTGGCGGAAGCGCTGGCGACTTCTCGTAACATTCCCGCCGTAGAACTTACCCGTCGATTGGGCGAGGCGGATGTATACCAACTTTTTGAACGCGCCCATCTGAGCGGACATGCCCGCACAGTGGAAGAATACGGCCCCGGTATCGCTCTGGGGACGGCCGGTGTACGTTTGATCGATCTAACCCACGCCTATTCCACGTTCGCCACCGGCGGTGTGCGACATCCGCTGTTCATTGGCAACAGCGAGCATACCGGTGCTCTGAGCATCGGTCGGCGTGAAGAACTTTTCAGTGAAGGCAGTGCCTTCCGCATTGCCGATATTCTTTCCCGGCGCGAAGAAAGACAGCGCTCGTTTGGTCGGCGAACTTTCCTGAACTTTCCCTTTCGAGTGGCGGCCAAGACCGGCACTTCCCGTGATTATCATGATGCCTGGACCGTGGGCTTTACTCCGCGGCATGTAGTGGGCGTCTGGGTGGGACGCATGGATAACGCCGCCATGGAACGTGTATCGGGCAGTTGGGGCGCCGGGCGCATATTCCATCAGGTAATGCGACAGGTAACCGACGCTCGTCACTCCACCGCGTTTCGCGTACCGGATAACTGGCGGGGAATCTATGTGTGTCGCCAGAGCGGCATGCGCGCCGGACCGTACTGCCCGGCGGTGCATGAATACCTGGCGCCCGATGAAGAACCGCCGCCGTTGTGTAATCGACATGCGGGCGCCGATCAAATGAATTCACATGAATCGGTAACCGAACGATTTTCCCCCGAACGACCGGGCATACGTCTGGCCTCGCCCGTATCGGAGCAGGTTTATTTTATCGATCCCCACACTCCCCTGGAAATTCAACGTATACCGGTGCAGGCCCACATTCCGTCGGATATGCGACCGAAGCCCCGTTTGACCTATCGCCTGGATGACGGTCCGGAACGCAATCTGTCCGGGTTTGGTGAAACTATCGAGCCTCAACGAGGACGACACGAATTGGTGCTCTATATGAACGGCATCGAAATGGATCGTGTACGATTCGTTGTGCAATAAGCCGGTTTAAAAATTGTCGGCATTCAGCACGCCGCTACGATTCGTATCGTTTAATCCGAATGACGCGATTCCAGGGCCTGGATGCGCTGTAGATAGTGTTGCATCAACTCAATGATGTGCTCCCGATCGACCGCCGGTTCATCGTCCAGATCCGGCTCGCGGGCAATTTCATAAATCAATTCCAGGCATTGAATCACCCGCTGCATGCTCAACGGCAGGCGACTCTCACCGAATCGCAACGGGTATTCGCCCTTCTGGACCGCGGTCCACACCCGACCGATGGCCGCTTCAATATCCTTGAGCTCGATGCCGAATAAACCGCCCAGTTCTTTCTCCATATCTCGCGCCATACGACGTTTTTCCAGATCAATGACGCTATCGGGATTGGATGGATTCTCATCGCCCATATGGCCGATGATCAAGTGCACCTGCACCAGAGCAAGAAATCGATTCAGCACCGGGTACATAGTATCCTGACAATAAAATTCGCCCAGGAATTGAATTCAGATGTCACCCGGAGAATCAATCCGTTTCAGCAAGCGGAAAAGGTCGACCGCGCCAGCGCCCCATGCCGCTCATATTGTAAGTGCGTTTTTCGCACTCCATGGTGGCGCGTAATGTGCCCAGCACCGAATCGTACCGGGACAGAGAATCCAGGTAAACGTGATACAGCTCATCCGGCCGTATCAAACATTTCTGATTGTTAAATTCAAAGCCACCCCGTAATCGGACCGGCCAGGTTAAATCGCGTTCTTCCGACCGCATCTCTTCCAGGATATCCCAGTTTGCCGTAGCTTCAAAAGCCCTTAATCGCTCGTCAATCAACCAGACATTATCGGCGCCGGTCAATGGTTGCAGCAGCTCACTCTTGTGTGCGTTCATCAGCAATACCGCCCCGGCGGGACGCGTATGCAATATCATCAGTCCGGAATCATCCCACATTTGATGATCGCGCAGGGCAATTGGATTCACTCCGGGTAAATAATAGTATTCCCGGAATAAGATTCCGCTCAGTCGGCGGCCTGCATCCGGTAAATGCAATTCCGCCCGTGCAAATCCCAGCCGATACTTCGCCAGACCCTTTTGAACAGTTCGCAATTCTCTGCCGGGTTCCACCGTTAAACGGAAATCACGAATATCGTTCCGCCCCTCAATGCTGATTCCGGTTCGAAAATCGCCATGAACCTCGAAATGGTCTCCGGTAGAAATGACCCGCACATCGGCGGCAGGATCTTCAATCAGGCCATTTGCGGCGAGAGTGCGCCAGTAACGCTCGGGACGTTGCTCGGAATCATAGATCGCACCGCGTTGCTCCGCAACCCAGAGCGCATCCGACTGTCCACGTGAAAATTCCAGCATCAACGCTAAATCCCCACGCGGATCAAAGCCATTGAAATAAAAAGCATCCGAGGAATACTCTCTACGTATTTCACGTAAATCCTTTAGATTAAGGTCATAAATAAACGCGCCGGGAAATTCCGCATTACGGGAATCAAACTTCTCGCAGGTACCGCCTATGGGTATAACCAGAAAACAGAGCAGGATCGCTCGTAAGCGCATGGAAGGATTCAAGGGAGGTAGTTTTCAGAAAAAATAAACACAGGGCACCAATCGGAATTCTCCTCATGGCACCCCGTATAAGTCCTGATTCCAGGAAGGCCGGGTCTCCAGAACACCAATCCTGACCGCCAGAATTCCGACGGACATGATTAAGGATTATCTGGTACGGGTTGCTGTTTTTTTAGCGGTTTTTTTCCGTGCCTTTTTTTTGGCCTTTTTCTTGGCTTTCTTTTTAGCTTTTTTCTTTGCCTTTTTTTTGGCTTTTTTCTTTGCCTTTTTCTTGGCTTTCTTTTTAGCCTTTTTCTTGGCTTTTTTCTTTGCAGCTTTTTTACGAGCTACTTTTTTACGACCCGCTTTTTTGCGGGTGGCCTTCTTTCTGGAGACCTTTTTTCGAGAAGCTTTTTTCTTCGCCATTCTCAACACCTGTTAATTAGATTTTTTTATATATATAGAACTTATCAAACTCAAGGCCGATTGAAACTTTCAGTGATCAGGCTTAAAACTTCTCTCTTTGCTCTGTTTCTCTTTTTATCGCCATATAGCAAGGGCTTTTTTAATTTATTTTGAACAGTGCGCAAAAATTACAAGTCTTTCTATTTTTTTTCAACACTAACTCAATAACCCGCCTCACTTAAACCGATCTGCTCCCGACAATCAAGCCGCCATTCACTTCCAAATACTATCCATCATCATTCGGTAAAGCGACGCAAACCTGAGTGCGATGCTCTGTTTACATTGCCGACTCGAAGCTCGGCATTCACACCGTTTTTCACCGTGAAACGTGCAATTTTTAATAATTCAGGCGATTTCTTTCTCCCATACAGGCATTTCGCGCTATTTCAGACTGAATTTCACGGTGCTTGCCACAATTTCAGGCACATAACCGCCTCAACTCTCCATTTCGAAGTGCTTACCCGGGTTACAGGTTATAATCCGGGTGCGTTCGATTCCGTGCGTCTACGATGCCTTTACTCAAATCACAATTAAGTACCGTGCATTTTGCATGACTACCTATCGCTCGATTGCCAATTTATAAACGTTCGCCAATCCAACCGGACTTGAGTGTGTTATGTATTCACCAAACACAGACTGATACGCCTGCAGTTCATCCCACACGAGTTTTCATCGGCATTTGGACACTCAATTTGCGTCTTTGCGTCAGCACTCATCCGGGTCGGCGAAAACAGTCGGATTCTTATCCAACCCCGCGATCATGGTTTCCTTCGCTCGTACATTCGACCTGAATTGAGTTATGGCAATTGACCATCGACAGGCCTTTGCCATCCTTTCGCCTGAATTCAAACAGAATTCAAAACGTCTGCGGCACCATACCTGACTGTCGGTTTTTTTTGCGGCTCAACTCGATCGCCCCTTGCGCTCTGATGCCCTCCTCATCGGCCGGTCAAAGGTCACGTTTATTTGCCCGATTCCAGGCACTAATGCGACATAATCCAACCAATATGGCATAATATTTGGCAATCATGGCATTTTTTACAAGAAAAAAAACAAAAAAAAAGAAAAAGCGAATGAGTGCGCAATTTGATTCCGGAGCAAAAAGGAAACTGTTAACAGTTCAAATCGATTGGTTAACACACACGCATACTATACTTTGCGTTTCTATCAAATCGGTAACCGACCCGCATTTAGTTTATCACAGAGCGCAGTCAGACAGGTACAATACGGTTGCGTTTAAACTTGAAAGGGCAATGCAGAGTGCGTGTACAATGCGAAATGCAAGAATTTGCGGCTAATTATAGTACGGGAAGCGTGTACACCGAGCAAAATTCAGCGCTGATTCGGTGAAATCGGTTTAATTTTGCGCAAAACACGCTGCAAATTACGAAAATAGATCGCTTCGACTTCCGTGCGGCTGAATCCCGATTGTAAAAGCTCCCCGGCAAGGTTGCGCAAATCCCCGGGACCGTTCATTCCAGCCGGCATTCGCGCGTAAGCGTCAAAATCACTCCCGAAACCGATGATACTTATACCAAAGCGGTCACGTAAATACTTCAAATGTGCGAGTATATCCGCTTTGGTAGCCCCTTTTTCGCAATTTATATACGGGGAATAAAAGTTCAATCCCACCATTCCTTCGGTTTGCCGCACCAATTCCAGCGTGCGGTCATCCAGATTGCGAGGATGATTGCATATGGAACGCACCGATGAATGCGAAAAAAACAGGGGGTATTCGTCTCCTGCCAGCGCATGCACATCCCGTACCAACTGATCGGATGCATGCGACAGATCGATCAGCAATCCATGCTTCAGCAACAGACGCACCAACGTACGTCCTGAATCGGTTAAACCACGAGAAGATCCCGACACTCCACCAAAAGGATTGGGATTACTCCATACCGGAGCAACATAACCGACACCCCTGTGCTTTAACTCCAGTAGCATCGACTCTAACTGATTCTCATCGGGCGCATCGGCATAATTATCAAGCGGGCGATTATCAATCAAATACGCCCCTTCTATGCCCAAAAACAGTGCTTTAAAGTCCGGATTGGTGATAGAATCGGGGTCACGCGTGGCACGACGTTCGGTTTGGCGCTCTATTTCCGCAATTGCGCGCAGTACATACGCAAAGTGCGTTTCCGATTTTAGCTGAGATACCTGTTCCGCGCTTAAATTCCAGGGACGGCCGACATATATTAGCGGTGCGGGCGGTCGCCATATCGAAAAAAAGTAGCGATCCCCGGCCTGCAACGTCGTCGCACAGATATGCATTCCGGTACAATCAGCGAATGGAATGCCGCGCCCACTGATAAAAAAAGATCGATCGTTATGCAAATCGACTACCGGAAGCTGCGCGACAAATTCGGCATCTTTGAGGGGCGTTCGATGATACTCCGCATCAGAGGAAGTTAAGGGGGAATTCGCTCCATCACAGGCCGAAATTGATAGAATTACCGTCAGAATGTAGAGCTTTAAACGGGTAACGGACCTGCTTACCGTTCTGATTCGCATAACGCGTCGCGCACTGCTCAGCGCCGATAACCGGCCGGATCGGCGCCCCGCACACTGACAAATTGACCGTTAAAGGGTACTTCCAGACGGGAAAGGGTCTGACCATCCACCACGCCGATGCGAAAGAGATGCGGATTGATATGCTCCGCCTTTAACAGCAGTAAAATCATTACCAGACCGATGCCTTCGCCCTCGGTTTGATCGGCATTGGCCATATAAAAGGCCACCAGGTCATCATATTGCATTCCCTGGCTTAGCTTTTCGCGTATTCGGCGATCTTCCGCCGCTTTCATTTGTGTGCTGAAAACCTCGATGCGCATTCCATCCCCATTGTGGTAATAGCGCACAGTGACATCCAGTCCCATATCGCGGGCCCGGGTGCCATATTCCTCGATCCATTCCTCGGTCATGGCTCCTTTAAGGTCGGCCATACCGCGGCGATAATCGTCTTCATTGGAGATGTCCAGGTTTTGTTCGCGAAAGTAGGCTTCCTTGGCGTTGGCCTTGGTAGCATTGACCACAATCTCTTTCAGGCAACTGTAGAGCGTGCTCTGTAAGTGTTCGTGTCCGTATCTTTTCAATATTACCGCTATGACAAAGTCCAGTTGCCGTTCCATGGACTCGGTCAGGGTATGAGTGACAAACAGTAGACGCTGATCTTTGTTTACGGCATCGACAATCAACTCGCGGTTTTTTACATTTTCATAACTGGCTATCAGGTCTTCCACGCAGTTCCCCCGCTACTGCAATCATAGCACCGTCTGTTCCGGTGCCGTGTCCATTACTTTTTGGGAAGATGGAATCGGAGTGGTATGACCATGTTTCCCGCAATCAGGGACCTGGCTCATGTCCGGTCGACGCTTCTATTCAAATGGCCCTCCAATTGCCGGGCAGACCGGGGGCACTGACATCAACAGCATACGACATAAACAACACGATTCAGGCCGGCGTATTGCTATTCCGAACGCTCCTGAAATGAGCGGTGAACGGTATTTCAAGGCGGGCCACGGTTTTCTCCTGAATGACTCCGATTCGGAACAGAGCCGGATCGAGTTGCAAGGAGCGTAGATACATGACACTCAATACAAACCCAAGTCCTTCGCCTTCGGTATCGTCCTGATGCGTTTCATAAAAGTCCGCCAGGCTATCTACCTGCATGGCATGGGCGAATTTGGATCGGATGCGCTTTTCGTCTATGGGCAGCAATGGGAGGTTATTGATGGTTTCAATGCGCATCCCGTCAATGGAATGATCTATATTGACCTCGACATACAGGCGATTCTCCCGAATTTTTTGTTTATATATATCCTGCCATTCCTTGATGCGCTTCTCCTGTTTGAAATCAGACAGGCCCCGCAGATACGCATCTTCATCCTGCAGGTTGATTCGACGCTCATTCAAATACAGGAACTTCAAATTGGCCCGCATGGCGTTCGTAATCGTTTCTACCATACAGGAGTGCAAACAATCATAAAGATGCGGCTGACTGTATTGATGTAAAAGCTGAGTGAGAATAAACTCCAGGCGCTCGGTCAAACGCTGGCTATATGTGTACGCTCGTAGACGCAATTGCCGGCCTCCTTCTACAGCTGATTTGATCCTTCGCTCGGTTGGATTCATTCCTGTTCCCGGGCGGAAAGCGGAGTTTCAGCCCACCATCAACAACAACACTTCATGCGTTTTTTGCGTTTTTCCGGTGGTGGATGTATTAGAAATCGGTAAGCGCTCAGTAAAATGGGACAGGTAAATACCGACAAAGCAGAGTCGTCGGTGTTTTGCTATCACATAAACATGCTAATATAGAACGAACGTATTATTTATTTTTGCCCCCGTTCAAATATCCGGCCAGCTTCCGCACCAGCCACCTTGGTGTGAATCGGACGGACTGGGCGGTAAATTTGTTCACTATTCCCGGTATAATTATAACCCGGCCTTTTCGCAATCCCCGATAACCTGCGCGGGCAACTCGATCCGCTTTCATAACCGGAACCATTCCATCGGCCAGACGAACGCCGTGCATTCCCGCCCGGTCAAAAAAATCGGTTCGGGTAGCGCCGGGACACAGCACACTCACGGTAACTCCTCTGGGACGCAGTTCCTCGGCCAGGCCTTCCGAAAAACTGAGCACGTATGCTTTAGTTGCATAGTAATTGCTCATCAATGGGCCCGGTTGAAAAGCGGCAGTGGAAGCCACGTTCAGAATCTTGCCCCGACCCCGCGACACCATCTGCGCGCCGAATAAATGACACAACTCCATCAGGGCGGTCACGTTCACCTGCACCATTCCGCTTTCTTCAATATAATCGTTTTCTACGAAAGGTCCGTTCAGTCCATATCCGGCATTGTTGACCAGCACATCGACATGTAATCCGGCATCCATCAAGCGATGAAACAGCGCGGCAGCTTCCCCGGGTTTGCTCAGGTCCGCCGGATATACGTGCACATCTGCCTGATATTCTTTTCGCAGTTCTTCGGCCACCTGATTCAAACGCGATTCGCTGCGCGATACCAGTATCAGACGGTCGCCTCCCCGGGCAAAACAGCGTGCCAGCTCATAGCCTATGCCGGCACTGGCTCCTGTAATCAAAACGGTTTCGGGCATTGTATCATCCTATTCAGTAGATTTACTTTTAAATTGAGAATCGCTTCCGGTATCGGTTATTGCAGAGCCGCAATCAGCTCCAGCAACTCGGGTTCCAGGTCCCGCATTGCTTTGATAGAAGTCTCGACGTTATCCACGTTAGCCTGCTTCACTTCCGCATCCAGGTCTTTAATAATTCTGGATATATTCAGCAATCCCAGCGATACGGTGGCGCCTTTCAGGCTGTGTACCGATCGACGCAATCCGTCCAGGTTGCCCGCATTATGATGACCTTCAATCTCCGTTATCAGCTCGGCAAAACGCGATTGGTAATTATTCAGCAGTTCCAATAAAAACTCATTCGTATCACCGCCGAGCTTGCGCAGCTCTTCCATTTTGACCGGATCGATGATGCTCGTCAGATCGCCCATAGACTCCTTCCAGATGTAACTGAATTGTTCGGTCGACTCGTCCCGAGAGCGGGTCGGTCGATTCCATACAGCTTACAGAGTCAGCCTGACATATCAATCATAATTGCATTCCAATTTTATTTCGGCAGTACGATCGTTCCACCACTACGGGCGGAAGCCTGTACGGAATCCGCCCATAAATCGGGTATAAGATGAGGGGCGCGGACCGTTTTCAGGATCAGGCCCGCACCACATAACTATTTGTACGCAATCTGTTCAGGACGACCGGATCCGGCATACATCTGTTCAATCAGATCCGCATACTTATCCTGTATCACATGGCGCTTCAAAGACAATTTGGCGGTTAATTCGTCGCCCTTTTCGAAAGGACGCGGTACGATCGCAAAAGTTGTAACGCGCTCGAATGCTTTAAATCCCTGCTGCGCGCTGATGAACTGCTTGATTTCCGAACGCAGTCGGGCATGCAATTCCCGATCGGACAGCATGCGTTCATAGTCGTATGAAGCGTAACCGGTCTGATCATTCAAAGCGGGCACCACCAGCGCCCCCAGCGATTTCCGATCCTGGCCTACGACCATCACCTGCGCTATGCAGGCCGACCGTTGTAACGCGTTTTCAATCGGTACCGGCTCCACATTTTCGCCACTCAAGAGCACAATTGTTTCTTTCGCCCGACCGATTATCTTCAGGCAGCCGTTACAGGTAACCAGACCCAGGTCACCGGAGTTGAACCAACCCTGTGCGTCGATCACTCGTTGGGTAGCCTCCTGATTGCGATAGTACCCTTTCATCACCTGAGGGCCGCGAACCCACACCACGCCTCTGCGCCCATGCGATCCGGATGGACGTCGGTTTAACGCGCTCTCATAGAAGGCGGCGCCGCTTTCGATTTCACGCAGCTGAATCTGCGTATCCGCGATGATATCACCCACGGTACCGATAATCATTCTTCCGGGCTTACGGGCCGCGACAATGGGTGATGTTTCGGTCAATCCGTATCCTTCCAGAACCGGTATGCCGATGTTATTAAAAAAATCATCTACATGTGCCGGCAAGGCCCCACCGCCCGAGCAGGAAAAACGCATGGCGCCGCCCACGGCCCGACGAATTTTTCGAAGCACAAGCGCATTCAACAGTACGTAGGGCGCGAAAAACAGTACCATGTTTATCATCGATGCCATCGCTCGCATCAACGAAACAATCGGATTGCGACATTGAACGGACGCCTGTTGCAACGTAAGGAAGCGCCAGCCGCGTTTGACCCGGGCGGCGCAAAACACGGCGGCCTGAAATAAAACCCTACCGACTCCGCCACCGGATAGTACTTTCTGGGTGATTCCATCATACAGCATCTCCCACAAGCGCGGCGCGGACGCCATAAATGTCGGCCGCACTTTCTGCAAATCGGTCCGTAGATTGCGAACATCCGAATAGTAGGTACAGGCTCCGAAAAAAATCGAGCTGATCTCGAATGTGCGCTCAAAGATATGCCAGATGGGAAGAATAGACAGAATGCGATCCTGGTTGGTGATTCGAATGGGCAAGGCTCGCAACTGTGAAAGAATATTGTTATGTGTAAGCATCACTCCGCGCGGCGTTCCGGTAGTACCCGACGTATAAATCAGAGTAAAGAGATCGTCTCCTTTGATCTGATCAAAACGAGATTCCACTCTCCGGTCCCCCTGCTCACGCAAAACACGCCCTTTCTCAAGCAAGTCATAAACATGCAGTACATCGCCTTCCGCCCGTACCGCCGGATGCAGCATTATGATCACTTCCAGATCCGGCAGTTCAGCGCGACAATTCTGTACCCGGCGCAGAACGGCTTCATCTTCCACGAAGAGCACCCGCACGCCCGCATGCGAAAGAATATAGGTAATATCAAAATCGGTCACGTCCGATCCGCGCGGAACGTCCACTGCTCCGCATAATTGAACAGCATAATCGGCCAGAATCCATTCATAGCGATTGTCAGAAAGAATGCCTACGTGTTGGTTGAGCCCTACCCCCAGCTCGATTAAAGCGGTAGCCAATCGACAGCCCGACTCATACAGCTCGGCAAAGCTGATAGCCTGAAATTTTCCTTCCGCTCGATCGACGCGCGTTGCGAATGCGGGCCGATCGCCATGGACATCAGCAGCCAGCCGGTATACATCCGCCAGATGCCTGCATTCCGAAAGTGGAATCTGTTTTTTGCTCATTCGTTCCCTCCTCCGATCATTCAGTTCAGAATGATCCGCTCAAGAGGGTAGCAGAACAAAGCCGACTCGTCGTCCTGAATGATACAATGAAACGGTTATGGCGGTCCCGGATTATAATCCGAAACACACCCGATTGAAAATCGCATAGGTGGGACAAAAAGACAGATACGCATAATTTCAAGGAGAGTGTCGGTCGGATTGGAAAGTATACTTTTCCCGGAATTGACCGGGGCTCTGTCCGGTTGATTTATGGAAGGCTCTGTAAAAAGCGGAACGTGAATTAAATCCGACAGCGTAAGCAATCGATAGTGTTGTGCGATCCGTTTCCGCCAGCAACATGCGACGCGCTTCCGCCACACGGTACTCGTTAACAAACTGATTAAAGTTTTTTCCCAACCGTTCATTCAGAAACTCTGACAATTGATGCGCGGTTAATTCGACACAATCCGCCAGAGCCCCCAGGGTCAGGTCTTCATCGGCGTACATTTTTTCAATAGCCATGCAGTGTTCCAGAGAACCGAGCACCGCATCCGTATCGACACCCTCCAGTCGCGAGCGCGCGTAGCGCAGAGACGCGGCCGCCGCCTCCAGTTGTGTAAACATAAGCGGATAGCGGCGGCTCAATAGAAAAAAGGAATACAGAATGACCGGTAATAGCAGAGCGCTGATCAGACGCAAAACCGGTTTTTGCATTACGAACCCCGCAACACCAATCAAGAGTGAACCAACAATCACCAGCAGAATGAATATCAGTCCATATCGTAGTCCGGGCCGCAGATACTCCGGTATACCTAACAGAAATCTATGCCGTATGATAAAGACCAGACAGTATACTACAACTAACAGCTTGGGTGCCAGAGCCTGGTTCCAATCGGGAACCAGTGAAAGCGCGCATAACAAAGCCGCCGGCCCGAACAGCAGAATATACCGTGCCGTTGTTACGGATTTTTGCGGCCATACAATGCCGCCCATAGTAAGCAGCAAAAAGGGTCCAATGAAATAAATGGGCGGTTCCAGAATGACGTGCACTGACTGAACCCCGCCCCGAACTTCACCGAAGAAAAGCCACCCATCCGCCAACCAGCACGCCGTGCACACCAGCAGTGGGACCAGCGCAAATCGATATCGAGCGGTCTGCGGATCAATCAGCAGCGCAATCGACCAGACCAATGCGAACACCGCAGCAGCTGAAAGCCAGGTGGATACTATCATCGCCTGCATTGCAAACCGAGATGGAAAATGCGCTCCATCCAATCTCCCTTGTTTCAAGTTAGGATGGTTTCAGGTGCCACTACACGCAACCGAATTTATTCTTTATGCGCATTTATCGGGTACAGCGAGTGAAGCCCGGTATATAGAATTGATATTCTGAATCCGCGCCATTGAATCGCAGGGAAAACAAAATATTATCCCGCACATCGGCACCTATAACAACCACGCGCATCCAAAGCGAGACTGTATTTGCGCGAGTGCTTTGTGGATTTCCAGCGGGAACAGTTTGCGTAAGTTACATTCACACTCCACCGGGTTTACGAAGATTTTCGCCGTCTGGAATGAGCCGGAATACAGGAAGTATTCCCCGACCACTCGCTACAGGAGGTGGCGTGTGGTCGGCGAAATCCAGGCGGCGAAAATCAAGAACCCAAACACGGAGGGACCGTGTTCACGGCGCAAACTGTTCCCGCTGGAAATCTGTATTCAGAAGCGCGCAAAACCGGGCGAGCCACGCGTTGAAACCTGCGAAAAATCATACTCGTTCAATCTGATAGAAGCTGCGAATCATTTGACATCTACTCGTCCATATAATTACCTAATCAAGACTTCTATATCTTTATTTGGGGCAAATCTACATGAAACGCAGATCTTTTTCGAAATTCTTCCTTTTGATTGGACTTATTTCAGGTATTATACTCTTAAATCTGCATTGTGGTAATGGAGAAGATGCTGAATCAGCATCGGAACCGGCGGAATCGGCCGATCCCATGCAGAATAAGGGCATCGGGCCCATCAGCAACGTTGAACTGGGTCCGATTGACGCGGCTCAAGTTGCGCAGGGCGAACAGGTGTTCCAGACTAAGTGCAGCGCCTGCCATAAATTGGATGAGCGCGTTGTGGGCCCTCCGCTGGGAGGCGTAACGCGACGCCGATCGCCCGAGTGGATTATGAACCTGATCCTGAATACCAATGAGATGGTGGAGAAGGATCCCATAGTACAGGACATGATCGCGGTGTATTATACCAAAATGACCTTCCAGAATGTAACCGAACCGGAGGCGCGCGCTCTGCTGGAATATATGCGCAAATACGACTCCGATCACCCGCAGGCCGGAGCGGACATGCAATAACATAGATTATAAATCGAAATAACCAGGAGCGATCTATGAACAGAACAGGCAGACGGAGCATGGCCTTTGGAGTGGGATTCATTCTGATGTGCGCAGTGCTGGTGACTACATGCGGTGGACGCGCATCCGGCGGCGACATATTGGCCGGTGACGCGGCGGATCGTGTTTACGTTAAGCCGGGCGATTGGGACGAAGTTTATTGGTTCATGTCCGGCGGATACAGCGGGCAGGTTACGGTACACGGGATTCCATCCGGCCGTTTAATCAAATTGATACCGGTTTTCTCGGTACATCCGGAAAACGGATACGGATTTGAGACGGAAACACGCAACCTGTTGATGACATCCAGAGGATTTATTCCCTGGGACGATTCACACCACCCCAAATTATCTCAGACAGACGGTGAACAGGACGGGCGCTGGTTGTTTATCAACGGCAACAACACGCCGCGCATAGCTCGAATTGACTTAACCAAATTTGAGACTACGGAGATCATTGAAATACCCAACAGCGGCGGCAATCACGCCTCACCCTTTCTGACCGAGAATACCGAATACGTCGTTGCGGCAACGCGATTTTCCGTACCCATACCGCAACGGGATATTCCCATTCAGAGCGCGGCCGACGGAGCATTTAACGGCACACTTTCATTCATTAAGCTGAATCACGAAACCGAATCCAACAATAAAATGGCGCTCGACTTTCAGATACTGGTGCCCGGTTACGACTATGATCTGGCGCATTGTGGCAAGGGTCCATCACACGATTGGTGCTTCTTTACAAGCTACAATACCGAACAGGCTTATGAGATGTTAGAACGCAACGCATCCCAACACGACAAAGATTTCATTATTGCCGTGAATTGGGTGAAGGCAAAAGCCTGTGTCGACGCTGGCAAGGCCCGCAACGCACCGGGGCGCTACTATCATAATTACCATCCCGAGAACAATCTGGCGGTCGCGGAACAGATGAACGGCGTACGTATGCTGGAACCCGGGGATTGTCCCGGTTCGGTTTTCTTCATGCCCACTCCCAAGAGTCCGCACGGTGTGGATGTGAATCCCAGCGGCGAGTATATTGTCGCGGGCGGGAAACTGGCGTCGGTGATTCCGGTACACTCCTTTGAAAAATTGTTGGCCGCCGTGGAAGATGAAGCCGCCGTCGAAAAGGTGATTTCCGGCATTCCGGTTCTGAAGTATGATGCGACCATTCACTGTGAAGTGGAAGTCGTCAAATCGAAGCACTGCCTCGGTCCGCTGCACACCGAGTTCGACGGCAAAGGCAACGCGTATACTTCCTGCTTCCTGAACAATCAAATACTGAAGTGGTCGCTGGGCGATACCTGCGAACCGGTTCAGGACATTCCGGCGTATTATAACATCGGCCACCTGAGTGTAGTGGGCGGTGACTCCGCCAATCCCTATGGCAAATACATGGTATCGTTGAATAAGATTACCAACGATCGATATTTACCGGTAGGAATGGAGATGAGCCACGCCGCTCAGTTGTATGACATCAGCGGCGACCGAGTGGAAATGTTACTGGATTTTCCGACCCTTGGCGAACCGCACTATGCCCAGGCCATACCCGCGTCGAAAATACAGGAAAATACCGCTAAGATCTACGATCTGGAATCCAACAATCATCCGTACGTCGCTAAAACCGAAGATCAGGCCGGCGTGACTCGTAATGGCAGAGAAGTGCATGTTAGACTCACGGCAATACGGACGCATTTTAAGCCCGACTTCGTAGAAGTTAACCAGGGTGATACGGTACACTTTCACGTTACGAACCTCGAACAGGATTTTGACTACCCGCATGGATTCGCGGTTTATGGAGCGAATGCACCTAACTTGCTGATCATGCCCGGTCAAACCAAAACCATGACCTGGGAAGCTACGGAAAAAGGGGTATATCCCTTTTACTGCACCGACTTCTGCTCGGCTCTGCATCAGGAAATGCAGAATTACATCCGGGTCCGGTGATTTACAATATGCGCGGCGGAGTTGAAACCGCCGCGCATGCTTTTTCGGTTATTGAACTATAGCGGGAGGATCAAAATGTTAAAGAGAATATCCCGAACCAATCGTTACATTATTCTGGGCATCAGCCTTTCCATGATACTGGTTTATTTTGTACCCATCTGGTACATCGGCCTGACCGCGCCGCAATACCAGGACGGACTCAGCATGCACATATGGGTGAGTGAAATCACCGGCGGCTCCGAGCACGACCTGCGCAATATCAATCTCTTAAATCATTATGTCGGAATGGATGAAATCCATGCCGAATCGATTCCCGAGTTCAGATATATGCCGTACGTGCTGGGTTTTATGATCCTGGGCGGATTGGTGGCTTTCTTATGGCCGCGCATGATCATGGTTTATCTCGGTTTGATCAATTTCGTTCTAACGGCCATTGCCGGCATGTATGATTTCTGGCACTGGTTGTATGGTTACGGTCACAATCTCGATCCCACCGCACCGCTACAAATTGCCGATTCCTTTCAACCGCCCCTGATTGCCTGCAAAGAATTGTTAAACTTTACGGCCTGTAGCTGGCCAAATGTGGGCACGTTCATCCTGCTGATTGCGGCCGGCGCTCTCGGCTATATAGTATGGAAAGAATTACACCGCAACAAGGAGCAACAACATGCGCCCTGATACGCTAAAT
>JAGRMX010000159.1 GCA_020441025.1 Leptospiraceae bacterium | reverse complement strand
TCGGATATAAACATATATGAAAGTTGAAGTGCATACAAAACCCGGCTCGCGCCGTCCCGGCATTGAACGCACAGCCGCCGGCCTTTTAACCGTACGCGTGCGGGAGCCGGCCCGAGATGGTCAGGCCAACACGGCGGTCATCCGGGCTCTGGCCGAAGAATACGGAGTACCGCCGTCGAAAATCAAACTACTGCGTGGAGCCGGTGCGCGAGTGAAATTATTTGCGATTGATGAGTGATGGGGTGACCGGACGAATGGAATTTCGGATGCGCTCCAGACATCCGTGTTTGCCTGACGCGTATTCCCTTCTATTACGACGAATCAAGTCCGAATTACATTGACTGCAGCATCCGTCCTGACCCGATGGTGGCTGAGCAGAAAGCACCCGGAAACTGGCATCTTATTACGGCAGTATTTACATGGGACTGAAAGTCGCATCCATTCCCTCGTTATGCATCGCCATTGTGTCCATCACAATCGGTTTTTTTCATCTATTAAGCTATTATGACAAAGGTCGGAATGAAAAATTGCATCTGTCCTTTTTTCAGGTATGCCTGGCCATTTCCGGATTCCTGCTGATTTCGGCCGGTCTATACAACAGCGATTCCGTCGCAGAAGGTTCCGTCTGGCAACGATACCAATTTCTATTCGCGTCGATTATCGCGACGACTTTCTTCATTTTCATTTTCCATCTTGTACGAAAGGAAGTATCAGTCCGTACTATTTTCACAATCGTACTTATCTACATTCCAGTGGGACTGGCGGCTACATTTACCGATTACGCTACAAAACCGCTGCATCCCGCAATCAAGCATATCGATGCATTAAACATAACCTATTACGAAGCCGAACTGGGTAACATAATAGTCATATACTCAATCCTGCTGTTCGGCGGCATGTTGTATTCGCTGTATTTATTATTAAACAACTACCGCCGGGGAGCGACGGATCTTTTCGGAATAATAATAGCCATTGTAATTTTCTTTATATTCAGCACAAACGACATACTAATCGGCGCGGGCATATACACTTCTCTTTACTTGATGGAATACGGTTTTTTTATCGTTCTTCTCTCCATGGCGCATCTTTTACACAAACGCTTCATACTCTTTTACAGATCTACCGAAGAAAAGGCACGCAATCTGGAGAACATCATCGAAGAACAAACCATCGAGCTAAAGCGAGCCCTTCAAAGAGCGGAAAAGAGCGACCGTGCCAAAACCTCTTTTGTGTCTACGATGTCGCATGAGATTCGCACGCCATTAAACGGCATATTCGGAATGACAGAATTGCTGCTGAAAACCGATTTAAATGAGGAACAAAAAGAATTCATGGGAACCATACGCCTGTCCATGGATCACCTGCTACAGATAATCAACGATATTCTGGATTTTACAAGAATAACCGAGAATAAAATCGTCCTGGAGTCTACGCCTCTGGATTTGGAAAAATTTCTATTCCAGACCATTAACACGTTCAAGACCCAGGCCGACTCCAAAGAAATCGCAATGAATCTGAGGCTACAGAGGGATTTACCGCGCTTCATTCTGGGCGATGAAGTCCGTTTAAGACAGGTATTGATTAACCTAATCGGGAACGCATTGAAATTCACTCCTCAGCACGGACAAATCACAATCGAAGTGACCCGATCGGAAGAGCACGAAGATTTTCACCTGCAATTTGTCGTTAGCGACACGGGGATCGGAATTACGGAATCACAGCTGAACAAACTGTTTCGTCCTTTTACTCAGGCGCATGAGGGAATTGAGCGAACATTCGGCGGAACCGGACTGGGGCTCGCTATTTCGGCCCGACTGGTGCAGGCCATGGGTGGAGAAATATGGGTAACAAGCAAGCCGGGCGAAGGCAGCCGGTTTTCATTTACCATATCCAGTGGGGCGGCGGACACGCAACCGGAGATTGAAGAGCCCACCGATATCAACAATCATGGCATTGCGGATGCCAATCTGGCGGAACATATGCCGCTTGAAATACTGGTGGTTGATGATAGTGACATCAACATAAAAATCGCGCTGCGTATTTTCGAATTTCTGGGTTATGCAATCGAATGCGCCCGGGATGGCAATGAAGCGATCAGTAAGTCACTGGCGAAACATTATGATATAATTTTCATGGACATCCACATGCCCAATACAAACGGGATTTCCGCGACCAAAAGCATATTGAATCAATCGCGTAATTCTATCAAGCCGGTAATCGTCGCCATGACAGCGGATGTAATCGAAGAGAACCGGGATGTATACACACAAGCCGGTATGTCCGATTTTATCGCCAAACCGTTTCAGACGGATGATTTTAAGAAAATTCTGTTTCGCTGGGGCCAAAAATAGAGCCCCCCTTTGGGGAGCAGGACAACAGCAGATCTTACACAATGAAGTACACCGTCGTTCTCGCATTCACATTATTGATAATATCCTGCGAAGTTCGACCCGGGTTGCCGCCACCACGGGCGGTGAACGGAGTTCTGGATTTACGTGCATGGGATTTTAGCGACGACGGAAATATTAAACTGGACGGCAAATGGGAATTTTATCGGTCGCAACTACTCACTCCGACGGATTTTGAACGAACCGCTCCGAAACCCACCGGATTCATTGCCGTGCCGGATAACTGGAACAGCTTTAGCCCTTCAAACGCACCGTCTGCCGACCAGAGCATGGGAGCGGAGGGTTACGCGACCTACCGTCTGGAAATTCTACTGCCCGAATCAGACGATCTATCACTGCAGATCATCTCGGTTTCTTCGGCTTACAAACTCTTTATTAATGCGGAGTATCTGGCCGGAGCCGGCGTCGTATCACAATACCGTTCCGCATACCGAGCACAAAAGCTACCGCAGACGATTCAATTGGAATCCGAAATCACGCGGGTCACTATATTGATTCAGGTCGCAAACTTTGTAGATCCTTATGGCGGCATCTGGCATTCAATCGTGCTCGGGAAGCAACGGCAGATCGCCGCAATGCAACGTAACAACCTCGCATCGGATTTATTTCTGTGCGGCAGTTTGTTGATCATGGGGCTCTATCATCTGGGACTATTTCAATTTCGTCCAAAAGAACGAGCGACTCTGTATCTCGGGCTGGTCTGTCCGCTGGTCGCATTACGCAGTTTGATGACCGGTGAAGGTTACCTGTTTCAGTTGCTGCCCGAGTTTTCGTATGATTGGGCTGTGCGTCTGGAATATCTTTCATTCTATGCGGGCGGTCCGCTTTTTATAATGTACCTGCGCGCGCTATTCCCCGGAGATTTTCTTAAGCTACCATATTATTCATATATCGCGGCTGGAGCGGCCCTTTCCCTGTTAACACTTCTCACACCACCGCATATTTTCGGTCACTCACTGCGGTACATGCAGGTTATTACCCTCGCCGCCTGTGTGTACGCCATCTTTTCGATTATTCACGCGATTATTCGCAGACGATCCGGTGCAATTTCGTTTTCTATCGGCATACTTATATTCGCGGCTACGATTATTAATGATCTTCTAAATAATCAAAGCTTCGTTTATTTTCAAACCGGCTCATTGGCTCCATTCGGCTTGTTCGTGTTTTTATTCTCACAGGCTTATTTATTATCCACCCGATTCGCCAGGGCTTTTACACAGGTCGAGGATCTGACGGCCAATCTAGAAAAAAAAGTCGAGGTTCGAACCAGGCAACTCTCCAGTGCATTGCAGACCATTCAGGATGACATCCGACTGGCCCGGGCCATTCAGACCAGTACGCTTCCCCGGGATGTCGGCCCCCTGGAGCAACTGGAGATTCACTCGCGCTATATTCCAATGACCGAAATCGGGGGAGATTATTATGATATCAGAAAATTGGAAAACGGAATCGTGCGCGTATTCCTGGCGGACGCTACGGGCCACGGAGTTCAAGCGGCGCTGATGACAATGCCCATCCACGCGGAGTACATCAGTATTCGCGATTTCCTGCTTTCACCCGACCAGATACTGACGATTCTGAATAATCAATATTGTGAACGATACAGCAGAATGAACAGCTTTTTCACGTGCATCATTTTGGACATCGACCTGAGTCAAAATCGCATATTGTACTCTGCGGCCGGTCATCCCGAACAAATCATTATTCAATCAAAAATATTGCACAAGCTTTACGTTAAGAATCGAATGATCGGCCTTAAAAAGGGGCATCATTTCAACCTTGGAGAGCGCCCCTTTTTTCCCGGCGATCGTATTTTTCTATTTACCGACGGTATATTTGAGGAGTTCGACTCCAACAACGAAGAATTCGGAGAAACAAGACTCTATTCCCTCGCGCAGGCGGAGCTACATCGCACGCCGGAAGATTTTTGCCGGACAATCCTCGACGCCGTATATGAATTCACTTCGGGTAAATCAATTACGGACGACATCACAATGATTGCCATCGAACGCAAAGCCACGTCTGAAAATCACGGGCGTGATGATCAATCATCGATTGTATAAACCGGACATCACGGCTTCATGTTATACACGTCTTTCAACGCGAATACGTGTCGCTCCCAGACGCGCCCATATCTTTCTTGATTCACTTCGGGTTTACGAATCATTTTCCGACTGATTTGCATCTGTTCCGGAGTTGAACTCGTTTTGGAATACAGTTGCACGGCATAGCGCGTAAAATCGCGGACCATAAAATCAAAAATCTGATCTATTAAATCTGCATCCATCTCTTCCAGGCGCGCGATTTCCAGAATCAATTGTCCGTACGGGACCAGCGTAAACAATTCGCCCAGTATGAGCATGAAATCCAGATCGCGTTGTTGTGCGCGATCGGGTCCGGCGGTTTGCAACAGCTCTTTCAGAACCTCGACCTGTTCCATGAATATGCGAATATTAGGCAAATCAAAACGGGAATACGCCTGTTTATAATCGTGGAATTGAATTTTATTCTGTCCCTTGCTGGTAGCGCCCTGCTTGAATAAAAACTCGTCGTTGCCTTTACCGGTCATGCGCGGCACCTCCGGATATTCGGCGGGATGAAACAGGAAATTATCGATGAACTTTATCACCAGCACCATGTTGACCTGCGCCGTGCCTTCCAGCTTGGGCAACGCGCGAATATCCCGGGCGGCCATTTCGAAATACATGTTCTTTTCAAATCCTTTGGCGGCGATGATATCCCACAATAGATTGATCACCTCTTCGCCCTGCATGGTAACTTTCATTTTGACCAGCGGATTGTATAAGAGATAGCGTTTGTCTTCTTCCGAGCTCGCGCGCATGTAATCCGCGGCACGACTGGCGAACATCTTCATGGCCATCAGGCGGGCATAGGCATCCACGAAAAACTGGCGAATGTGGGGGAAATCGGTTACGGCGTGTCGAAACAGGACTCGATTGGCGGCGTGATTGATGCTTTCGTAAAACGCGTGGGTGCAAATGCCGATCGAAGCCCAACCCAGGTTGTACTTGCAGATGGCCACCGTGCTCAACGACGCGTCCCAGGCTTCGCGACCGGTGGAAAGCATGTCATCCGGCGTGATGGGATAATCATGCAGCTCGTACTCGGCCACATAGTTCTGAGAGTGGACCACGTTCTGAATGCATTCATACTTCTCATGGTCGGATGCTACGGCGAAGAAAACGTAATCGTTATTGCCTTCCATGCGACCGAAAGTGGACACCAGCGCGGCTTTATTGGCGTTACCGATATAATATTTGCGACCCCTGGCCAGATATCGTCCGTCACCGTCTGGCACTAACTTCATATCACTGGCGATTAGATCGGCTCCGTGTTCTTTTTCGGATAAGCCGAAGGCGAATATACCGCCGTCGCGCAGTAAATCCGCCGTACGTTTCTTTATTATTTCATTGGAACTCATCCATATGGGTCCCAGTCCCAGCATGGTTACCTGCCAGGTGTACCAATAGGCCAGACCGTAGAATCCCAGTATTTCATTGAAGTCGCAGATGCGGGCCGTATTCCATTCCGAATCGGGCGCGCCATAACCGGCCGGCGTCATCAGCGTGGCAAAAATCTTTTCCCGGGCCTGAAATTCCAGGAAGTCGGCATACCAGGCGGTATTGTGATCGTCTTCTTTAATTCGTGCCTTGCCCTTGCTCTCAAAAAACGCAATGGTCTGTTTCATGAGGTTGCGGGATTTTTCATCCAGATGTTTATAATCGACGGTATGGGGATTCAATAGACGCATGTTATCCTTCCAGTTGGACGTATTCATCAGACCGGAATGCGGAAAACAATGAACGCACGCCGGGGGCCGCACAGGCTGGGACACGATCCGCTCAGGTCAAGCACCAATCGCACAAAACAACATTGAATACGGTTAGATATGGCCACCGCCACCAATCCGAAGGCCGTGACGGACGGTGCGCCCGCACGTTATATTATTGGTTGAAAGACTCCGGCCAGCCATCCAACCTGGTTTGGTAGCTTTCCAATGCTCTATGGAAATAACGCAGCCAATAAGCGCACGTCATCCTTTTCCACCGGGGCAATTGATATTGAATACTTGAACTATGTATAGAAGAAAAGACTTCAACTCAGAGGCGATAAAAGAGGCATCTTATGAAAGACCCATTTCAGGCACGCAAAACACTCCAGAGCAAGGCGGGAAAGGTTGATTATTTTCATCTCGGCGCGGCGGCGGACGAAGCCACGCTCAATCGACTGCCCTATACCATCCGCATCCTGCTGGAAAGCGCGCTGCGGAATATAGATGATTATGTTGTGCACAAAGCCGATGTGGAGCGCCTCTTAAACTGGGATCCGGCCCGCATCCCGGACGAAGAATTCCCGTTCAAACCTGGTCGAGTCATTCTACAGGATTTTACCGGAGTACCGGCAGTGGTCGACCTGGCCGCGCTACGCAGCGCCATGGTTCGCATGGGCGGCGATCCGGCCCGAATAAATCCCAATGTGCGGGTGGATCTGGTCATCGATCACAGCGTGCAGGTGGATTACTTCGCTTCCCAGGACGCGCTCGAAAAAAACATGCAAATTGAAATGGAGCGTAATCGAGAGCGCTATGAATTCTTAAAATGGGGCCAACAGGCTTTTGAAAACCTGGGTATTGTTCCACCTGGCGCCGGTATTGTGCATCAGGTCAACCTGGAGTATCTGGCCACGGTAGTATTGCAGCAGAATGGAGTTGCTTTCCCCGATAGCCTGGTGGGAACCGATTCGCATACCACCATGATTAACGGCCTGGGCGTACTGGGCTGGGGTGTGGGCGGTATTGAGGCCGAAGCGGTCATGCTGGATCAACCCATCTATATGCTGATTCCTCAGGTGGTGGGATTCAAACTCACCGGTAAGCTGAGTGAAGGTACCACCGCCACCGATCTTGTACTGCGCGTAACCCAGATGCTGCGTGAGAAAGGCGTCGTCGGTAAGTTTGTTGAGTTTTATGGACCGGGTCTATCCAATCTGACTCTGCCCGATCGGGCCACCATCGCCAACATGGCACCCGAGTATGGGGCCACATGTGGATACTTTCCGGTGGAC
>JAGRMX010000158.1 GCA_020441025.1 Leptospiraceae bacterium | reverse complement strand
GACCCTGTTTACAGCATGATGTTATATCATGTCCATTCTTTTTGACAATCGGTTGCGTAAACAGGAGGAACGGGCAGGATGTGCTTCGGCCAGTCCGACCGAGGAGGAACTATGGAGTATCGTCGTCTGGGAAGATCCGGCATTAAGGTCAGTGCGTTATCGTACGGTTCCTGGGTAACCTTTTCCAACCAGGTGGATACGAGGCTGGCGCAAAAAATGCTCAAGATCGCTTATGATCAGGGTGTGAACTTTTTCGACAACGCGGAGGCGTATGCCAACGGCATGTCGGAAACTATTATGGGTCAGGCACTGCGTCGGCTGGGATTTCGACGCGATTCGTACCTGGTATCCAGCAAGGTCTTTTTCGGCAGCGTGGAAGGCCCGGGTCCGCTGCAACGCGGATTGCATCGTAAGCACGTGCTCGAAGCCTGTCACCAGGCGCTGGAGCGGCTACAGGTCGATTATCTGGATTTGTATTTCTGCCATCGACCCGATCCCGAGACACCCATTCTGGAAACCGTGCGAGCCATGCATGATTTGATAACCCAGGGCAAGGTGCTTTACTGGGGCACGTCGGAGTGGAGCGCCCGGGAAATCGAAGAGGCCTATCAGGTGGCGGACGAATGGCGTCTGATCGGTCCCACCATGGAGCAGCCGCAGTACAATCTGTTTGTGCGTGAGCGAATGGAATCCGAGTATGCGTCTCTATTTCGCAACCATAGTCTGGGTACCACCATCTGGTCGCCGCTGGCATCCGGCATTCTAACGGGCAAGTACAACCAGGGCATTCCGGCGGGGTCGCGCCTGAGTCTGGATCGCATGAGCTGGTTGAAGGATCGCCTGGTGGATAAAGAAGGCCAGCGCAGGCTGGAAAAGACCGCCCGGCTCACGCAACTGGCCGCAGACGCGGGTATATCCATGACGCATCTGGCATTGGCCTGGTGTTTAAAAAATCCGCATGTAAGCACGGTCATACTGGGCGCTTCGCGACCCGAGCAGTTGAGCGACAACCTGGAAGCGATTCAGGCGTTGGATAAACTGGATGACCGCATGATGCGTTCCATCGACGGTATTTTGAACGATTGAAAGCGTGACCGGTTCGGATTTGAATTTAAGAACCGCGTGACGATCGTGACGCGGTCATTCAGCTGATGGTTTAGAGCGTCTTTCGATCCGACCGGATTGTGAACTTGTCCGCAATCGCTTTGTTGTTTACGCTCAATATCCAATCATGGTTACAGTATATGCCGCGAAATTCGCGCTGATGCAATGCTTTCACCAACTGGCTGAACAATACGTCCGCAACACGATCGGCGGTTCCCGGAATCAAACAGAACTCCAAAACGCCAAATTCGTTTTGGTTGCGAACTTCGGCTATGAGCAGACCCACCGGAATCGACTCTCGTACGCAATAGAGCATCATGCCTCGTTTACGAATTAATTCTCCGATGTGAAAATCGCGTTCGGCGAGACTTTCATTGGAAAAAACACTCCGATGTTCACTCTGCTCCAACAGACGTAATATATTTTCGCCGTGCTTAATATATAAATCCATGGAATTGATTTTGTAAACAAGTAGCAATCCGTATGCTCCTGAAACTGCCGACCGGCCCATAAATTGAACGGCCGGGCTTTACGCTGAATGTTATTGCTTATTGTTAAATTCCGATCGCTATCGTTCTTTTGCGATGTCTGTTTGCATCACGGCTTACGCGCCAGTTTCATATTGTAGGTCTTAAGCGCCGGAAGTTTAATTCTGAGTCGATTCGGCCGGAGCGCGCCGGGCACCGGCGTAGCGTTTCTGCCAGTAATCCAGTTTCAGGTCGGCGAATTCCACGGTACGCCCGGGACGCGGGGCGTGAATAAAACGATTTTCGCCCGCATAGATGCCCACATGGCCGATACTCTGTAGATTAATCTTAAAGAATATTAAGTCGCCCGGTTGCAAATCGGAAACTTTAATTAATTTATCATGTTCGAACTGATTGCGAGCGCTGTGGGGCAGTACCGTGCCGAAATGCGAATACACATACATGGCCAATCCGGAACAATCAAATCCGTCGGGACGGGCGCCGCCGCTTCGATACGGAACGCCGATAAACTGAGACGCGAAGTTCACAATGGCAACGCCATGAGCGACATCCGATTGATCTTCGACATCGGCAGGCTGTTGTTCTTCATCGGGATTCAACAGGTCGTCCGGATCGATGTGCGGTCGCGGGATCAGGGGCCCCTCCGGTGGATTGCGGGAATTGAATCCCCGGAAATTGGCTTCCGTCGGCATATCCTGCCCGGGAGGAGTATCCTGAGCAACTACGGGCGGGGTTGCGGCCTGCGAATCGGCGGTGCGGTTTTCGGGCGGCTTTTGGTCGCCATTGTCGGGAGCGGCGCCGGTAGTGGAGCAAAAGCTCAGCAGCAAAATCAGCAAGGCCAGGGTTTTCCCGGCAGACCGGGGCCAGACACCGAGGTCGTTGAAAATATTCAAGGGCTTTTGATTTGAGTTAGCGGGCATATTCGGCTCGGATTCGTTGTTAACGGGATACTGTTTTGACGATCGGAGAAACGGCGCGAGTTCTTGATTTTTTATGTTACGCAACCGGACTTTTGCGAGCAACCGCGAACTCTGCCGGCAGGCATTCGTCCAAAGGAAGTCGGCCCGACCCGGATTATTTCTTTACCGACAGCCCCGGGATGGCATGCTGACGGCAGTGTAATATATACAGGACGGTTAATATAAATGAAAAAACGGTTGAGAAGAGCTTCAATACAATTCCTGACCCTGGGTTTACTGATTGCCCTGGGTGTGCCCGGAGTCGTTCAGGCCCAGCCCGTTGCGGTCGTCCCGAACCTGGGCGCTCATGCCGGCGAGGGGATGCGAGCCGATAACTTCATTTCCAATGTTAAGAGCAATTCGGCCGCTATGGAAGGAAATGATCGCAATGTAATCGATGGCAATACCACCACATTTGTGCGACATCATAATGAAATTGTAACCTTTACGTTTGAATTCAAATCTCCGGTTTCCATTCGCATGATGCGTATTTTCACGGACATTGTGGATGACGCCGAAGTTACTTTTTATTCCGGCGATAACAACGTAGCTTCCATTACGGTCAGCCAGCCTTTTCAAAGCGACGATGCGGACGGCCAGGAGAAGGAATTTTACGTGCTGCGCCATAATGGTTCCGCCCGGGTTGATCGTGTTGACGTAACTCTGGATTATTACAGCGATGAGGATGATACCCGCCATCGATTGTACTATGTGGATTTTTTGATTTCCGGATCGGCCAATTCATTGCAGCTGACCAACGGAGAGAGTCATGAAGGCAGCCTGCAGGGCAGCGTGAAAGTGGCGACCATGTATGGTGAGTTGCAGTTGAACGCGGCAGATGTCACTTCCGTTCGTCGCGGTCCCAGCGTGTTTCAGTTTCGTCTACGAAACGGATCGGTTCTCTCGGGCATTCCTTCCGGCGCGCTTTCTTTTAAGAAGAGCTCCGGCGGCAACGTGAGCGCCGATTGGAGCCAGGTGCTGGGTTATAATGCCGGCGTAGCGGGACAGATGAATCTATCTTCCGGTCAACTGGTATTGCATTTGAAAAACGAGGACGCACTGGTCGTGCAGCCCGTACGATTGACCGGTCGGGCCATTGACATGCGCACGCTGGAAACGGTCCAGGTGGCCATGAGCAAAATCACCAATATGGCTTTTTCCGCAACGCCCAACGCGCTGGTTGCGAATACCAATGAATACGGCGAAATCCTGTTGAGTCGCGATGCTCAATTAGAAGTAAAGTTTGATAATAAAAATCTGAGCTTTGCCTGCACGGAAATCCAATCCATGGACAACCAGATGAGTACGACAACCGAAGGCGGCGGCCTGGAAAACGTTACTCAATAGCAATGCAATGCAGCAGGTCGACCGACGGCCTGTAATTGAATCGGACTTTTTTCTTACAGAATGTACAATGCGACCGCTGCCTTTAACGGGGCAGCGGTTCGTATATTAAGATTCGTTCTTGATTGCCCGGCTCCAACGCCACACTGTATTCGATCACCAGGCGATAGTTTTCGGTAATGGCGCGGGCCTGTGCGGGCGATATACGGGTGATATGATGGTGTTGGGTTTCATTCCGCGCATAGTCTTCCGCCGCTTCCGGGGGATAATTCAATGCAATCAATCGCAGAGCGCGCCGTTGAATATTTTCCAGCAGCAATTGATTATTGCTGAGCCGTCCGGTAGCCGCCATTTGATTGTATAGAAAGGGATCATCGATCAGTAGATTTATATCCGGTGCGAACTGGCTGAATAAGCCCGGTCGGGCCGCAAACACCGGCCGGTCCGATCCGTCCGCGTCGAGTAACGCCTTGATTTCAGAGCGCACCGATTGCGCCTGCTGGAAATGCTCGTCCACCAACCAATCGCGTTTGGCGAAACGGGGGTTGTGCGTCCACACCAACGCCAGCACTGAGGCCAGCACAAAAAACAGGGGCCAGCGATAATCGGCGTATGTGGCTTTGACGGCGCGACCCAGGGCCTCGCCGATCAACAGATACAACGCAAGCAACGGTTCCATCCAATAATTGTACGAAGCGCCTTCCTTGTACATGGCCGGAATGTACACCAGAAAAGCGAGAGCAAAATAACCCAGGGCGGCATGATTCCAGGTAGCATAGTAACTCACGGCCGCGATTATTATCAGCACGCTTAAAACCCGAAAGAAAATGTACGGATGATACCAGAACTGCTTATACGGATCGGCGGCCTGGGTGGCATTGTATTCGACAACGTGTTGCCAGAATCCTTCCACACCGAAGAACGCGAAGCACAGTAACAATATCACGCTACTGATGGCGATACACAGCAGCAGGAATTCCAGCGCCCGCCGACGATCCTCCTTCAACAACATCCACACGAAAATGATTACCGGCGCGGGCAGGGTGGTCTGTTTGGTGAATAAGGCCGCCACAAAAAAAGGCGCGGACCAGAGCATGGCGCGCGATTTCTCAAAACCCATGGCCAGCGCGAAACCCATGGCGGTCAATCCTACGGCCAGCGCATCGGGTTTGCCATACGCTCCGAAATTGATAAATGGAATACCGTATTCAATTGTAAACACCAACAGACAGGGAGTGGCCAGCGATGCTATCCAACTGCGTGTACGCCGGTACACGTACAATCCCACCGCGAATCCCAGCAGCAACATGCCTGCTACGGAAGCCAGTCGAATGGCCAGAAAGGGGGCGCCTTCGCCGCCCACGAGTATCTGGAGAAGCGCGGCACTTACATAAAACAACGGCGGATAATTGGATGCGATGAAGCGCTCCGATTGATCCAACGGATAGAGCGGTCTGTGAGATAACAATTCATAGATTTCGGTCAGTATGGTTCCCTCGCCGTAGTCCAGGTCAAAGGGATAGATCAGCATACGACTCCACAGCGCGCCGGTGTGATACGCGCCGATGCCGGCCCTGACGAGTATCAGCAGTCCAATAAAAGCGATTGTGCGCGCAATGATCCTCCGGGTCTTCTCGTTGGGATTCAAAAAAATCTGTACGATGCGTGCCATTCAGGGCCTCTCGCGAAATATGTTATAGACCGAATCCCGGAAAGCGAAACTCTGGAAGCGTAATGTTTCGTCATCATCAACTGGAATCCGACTGTGAATGTAACTGAAGAAACCATCGGTTCCCTGAATTGCAAGTGTATGTTTGCTCCGCACGCCACTATGGGCGTTGCGCTCTGGCACGGCTATGGGGCCAACGCAAACGATCTGGTATCATTGGTACGTGAACTCCAACCCGGGCTGCCCGATGTCAGTTGGATTCTGCCCGAAGGTATCCTCGACCTGGGCGGCTTTCCGGGCAACACGTCGCGAGCCTGGTTCCCGGTCGATCATTCCGCGGTGGAACAGGCTATGGCCCGGGGTGAGTATCGAGATCGACGGCATGTCACTCCGGACGGCCTGGGCGAAGCCGCAGAGCGATCCCGGGTTTTTCTGGAGGCACTCGTTCATACCGGGCGATTTGATCGAATCATAATAGGCGGTTTCAGCCAGGGAGCGATGGTCGCTACCGAACTGGCATTGAATCTTACGGCACGGCTACGGCCGGCAGGGTTGATTGTGTTGTCCGGAACCCTTTTGCATATGAATCAATGGGCACAGCAAATGAGGCAACAACCGGCGCGGCCTTTTTTCCAGAGTCATGGTCGCCATGATCCATTGTTGAATCCCGCCCATGCGCGTGAACTGCATTCTCTACTGCAAGGGGCCGGTTGGGCGGGTGAACTGCTGGAATTTGCGGGCGGACACGAGATTCCACCTTCGATTGTGAAAGCCCTCACAAACTGGTTACGAAATCAACTTTAGCGACCGTACAGAAATCATGTTTTATTAAGCCGATGGATGAAAATAGGCGGCCGATTACATCGATTAAGTGCTTGCGGTCGAGCTCTCTATTCAGCATACTGATGTTACCGCATCAACCGACCGCATAATATTGGAGCAAAGGCCCAACTCAGCACGCGAGTATGTGTTTTTTAGAAGATTTGAAATAACTACGATATATGAGCGGCTTCAAGGCCGTTAGCGAGCAATTCACACATGTCAGATATACAGGTTACATTTCGCGGAGTTCGCGGCTCGCATGCCATGCCCGGAGCCGGTACTATACGCTATGGTGGGAATACCACCTGTCTGGAAGTGCGCGCGGGGGATCTGTGCGTTGTCATGGATGCGGGCACCGGAATCATCAGCCTGGGCAAGGAGCTGATCCGGGATTCATTTCAAAATAAGCAACCGGTTCGTTTGACTCTGCTGTTGACCCATATGCACCATGATCACAACGAAGGGTTACCTTTTTTTCAGCCCATGTATGTGGCTTCTTCGCGCATTTATATGTTCGGCCCCGACCCGCTGGAAGATAATATCAGTACGGTATTATTCCAATCGCCATACTTTCCGGTGGAATTGCAGGAGTTGCCCGCATTAAAATTTTTGCATTCGGTGGTGATCTCGGACGCTATAGTTTTCGATGACGGCGTTCCCCGGCTGATTAACACGGCTCGTTCAGATTACAAATTTAACGAAGAGGAAGTATATATTCGCATTCATCGCGGCAAGGCGCATCCTAAAGAAGGCGTGTTTATGTATCGCCTGCACTATCGGGGTAAATCGATCAGCTTCTGTACCGATACGGAAGGCTACATCGGGGGCGATTCTCGATTGATCGAGTTCGTGCGCGATACGGATTTATTGATTCATGACGCCATGTATACGGAGGATATGTATGTCGGCGGCCCGGTGCCGCGCCAGGGCTTCGGTCATTCCACGCCTGAAATGGCCATTGAAGTGGCCCGGCGCGCGAATGTTAAGCAATTAGCCTGCACTCACCATGATCCCGATTCGGACGATGATCAACTGGATAAAATGGAAAAAGAAGTCCGGGCCGCATTCAAGAATTCTTTTTTCACCCGGGAAGGCATGACGGTCGAAGT
>JAGRMX010000157.1 GCA_020441025.1 Leptospiraceae bacterium | reverse complement strand
CACGCTGCGCGCCTCTCCGGCATCGGCGGCGGATACAATCACGTGTACCTGGTACGTATTGCTGGATATCAGCCCCTCGCGTTTGAACTGTTCCTGTAGCGGTTCGTACAGCGGCCCCGGTTCTTCCATACTCAGACTCTGGCAGGCTACCAGGCTTAATAGCATAACCATTACCGGCACGGACCAACGGAAGGTCCGGCTGATGAAAGCGGTACGGGCCGGAACTTCAGTAATAGCTTTCATTGTCCACTTCGCCCTGTTGCCGGCGATTGATGCCTGGATTGGAGCGTGATCTCCGAAGCGAATCCGGTTCGTATGTCACCGGCAAAGAACGGATTTCCCCGGGCAAATTCGGTCCTTCAATCCGAAAAACCACAGTGCAGTCTTTGCGCGCACGGTTGTCCTGTAAAGCAATGAATCCCCGTTCAAGGATCGGCCGAAAATACACTTCCGCGCGAATCAACTCGGAAGGGCGGAATTCATGCGGATAATCATTGGCGTACGTATTTGTGCTGCTGCCCGAACTGCCGCGAATGGGCTCAATATCATAGTAAGTATGCAGTATCACGACCAGTGCGCGCTCCCTGGCCCGGTTCAATGCCCGATTGGCGCACAAGCGATCATCGCGTGCCGTTCCATAAGCGCTGGGTTCAATTTCGGACTCGCCGATGGTTTGCAGTACATGCGTACTCAAAAAACCCTCATCGGTAAAATTGTAGGTAACATGGTTGCGATAGAGAAACGATGATGCCTGGCAGGCGCCGAGAAGCCCCGCGCACAACACAATGGTCGGTAACCGTCCGATATAAAGCCGGATAGAGCGCGGAAAGTTTGTCGGTCGGTTTGGCATCATGCGATTGAAGATTGATTCTTTGAAGGCGCTGGAACGACCCGGTGTATTATACGCAAGCCCGGGGCCGCGCATCGTTTTTTTTGCTCTACGGTCTCCGGATCAACAGGGCAACAATTTCCAGATGCGGTGTACGCGGGAAAAAATCAAACACTTCAAATGCCGCCGCATGGTATCCGGCGGCCAGCAGCCAGCCCAGATCGCGATTCAAGGTATGCGGATTGCACGAGGAATACAGAATCCGCGGAGTTCCGACATTGATAATGGCCTGGATCTGCCTGTGGCCGATACCCGCCCGGGGTGGATTGGCAATCAGCAGATCGGTGTCCGCGTCCGGGCTGACCGGCTGCCGGTACAGGTCCCGTCGATACAGACGCACGTTCCGGGCGGAGTGCTGCCGCCAGTTTTCCCGGGCGGCCCCGAGGGCGGCATTATCGCTCTCATAACCGCTGTAGGCATCATCGGGTCCGGCGACCATCGTACCAATAATGCCGCTACCGCTGAAGAGCTCCAGTATTTGCCGACCGGACCCGCCGGCGGTAGCGGCGGTGCGGAGTTCCGACACTTCCGGAGACAAATCCGGGCGGCCATGGTCCAGCCACGCCAATTGGGTCAATCGTTCCAACCAGCGCTCCAGTAAAAAGCGATTGGATTGAAAGAAGCCCTCGATCGGAAAAACCACGCTGCGAACCGGGCAGCCGGATATTTTAATCTCCTGCTTGAGCCAATTTTCCGCCGGTGATGTTCTGGATTCTTCCGCAGAGCCTTTTGGGCGTGGGCGTCGGGATTTTTTAGGCTTCTCCGATTTCGACCGACGATGATGTACATGTACAATCGAATCGGTTTGCCGCAGATGCCATTCGCCCGATTCCAGTGCGGTTACATCCGTGTCGGATTGGAGTCGCGCAATGGCGGCCCGCATTTCGGCCGAAAGCAATTCACATCCCTGTTCCGGAAACGGAACCAGTTCGTTGGAATGCAGTCCGGAGAAGCCGGCCGCGCCGTTACGAATTCGAAAGCGGGCCTGATTACGATAAGCTCCGGGCCGGGCAGTATGCAGGCGTGTGCGGGTCTGTTCGCGACAGACATTCAAATGTTTCCATTCACGTAACAATCGCATTTTAATGGCCAACTCGTGTAGATAATCGATGTGTTGAAAAGAGCAACCGCCACATTGAGGAAACACCGGGCAGGCTCCGGCACGTCGCTTGCGTTTGTATTCCCGTGCCACAGCGGAATCCGTGGCATTGATATGTCCGCTTTTCTGCGAATAATCGCTTTGCCTGCCACTGTTCTGCTGATGCGAATGAACTGTTCGGTCTGTTGGTTTTGTTTGCGCTCTGTCTTCGCGCGCCAGAACTTCCGTAACCACTCCAAAGGCATGCTGTTGCCTGGATCGACTGATGCGGATTCGAACACGTTCACCGGGCACGGCTCCATGCACAAAAATCGGTTGTCCGGTTTCGGGGTGATGCGCCAGTGTATAGCCCTGTTGGACCCAGCGCGTGGGGGTTACAATCCACTCATCTTTCTGTGTGAATGCGGCGGATGCAGACGGGGGATTCATTGGATGTGCGCGAAAAGTCCCGCTACTCAAGACGCCGTGGCGATGAACATGACGATGAACGCGCTGACCGATGGAATACTATGTGTCCTGAAATAAACGCGATTGTCCGGCGGATTCGATTTCCTCGTCTTCATCCATTTCAATGTCTTTACGCTCGAGCGAGCCGTCTTCTTTGCGTTCCAGATATTCGAGTTTCTTACGAGCGTTCTCCAGCATTTTCTGGCAGGTTTTTTTGAGCTCCATGCCTTGCTCATACGCACGAATGGACTCATCCAGAGTCAGCGCGCCGCTTTCTAACTGGCGGGTGATTTGTTCAAGCAGGTCGATGGCTTCTTCAAAAGAGGGTTCGGATTTTGCAGGCTCCTTTGCTTTTTTGGCCATATCTTGGTTCCGTTTAGATGATCGAATCAGGTTTTAAAGACATGATCCTTGAATTTCTGTAATAAGTCTTCCGTGCCGGTGAATAACAACTCAATTTGATCGTTTTCCAGATCATAGATAACCGGTGTTTTCAGGTAGCGGGTAAAATCTTCTTTCGACAACTCGTCCATGCGCTCACGCAAAAATGAATACCAGGTGGCCAGAATCACTTTCATGTGGGCGATTTCTTTTACCGGCATACTGATTGCTTTTTCATTGTTCATAGATTGATCCAGGACAGGAAGTTTCAGGGCACAATCATCCATACGATTCTATTTGTAAATCGCAATCCGGGCGGGTCTCACGTCCAAATTCCCGATTCATCGCAGCGGCGCAATTGTATGGGTTTCGGAAGCGGCGTACGCGATTCCCACTATTCTCAAAACAGTATGTTCCTGGTTTTGCGCCGATGTCTAAAAGCGAAAACCGATGGAAAGCTGCACTTCTCCGACCGTCGAACCCATATCGGCCCGCCGACGCAATAATGCGGCCTGGGTCAGTCCCAGTTGACGGTCCAGCAGGATATTTTGAGCGGCCAGGACATTGAAAGTGGTCAGAGGCACCAGGCCGCCATTTAAATGATAATAAAGCAAGCCACCGCCGTTAGAACTGGTGTCTTCCCAGTAACCCACGTATTCGTAAGTGCCCCGTAATCCGAATCGAAAGAAGAGGCCGTCCCATAACCAGCGTCTGACGCCCAACTCAACCCGGGCAATGTTGCCGGTGCGTCCCTGTTGCCGGATGTTGTATTCCGCCAACTGGAATTGAGGAAAGCCGGCCGAGTAGCCTTTTACTTTCCAGACGGATGCCGGGATAAACCCGAATGCGGCGCCCGCTTCCCAGCTCCAGCCCGCGTCCATGCGCCAGAAGCGCAACGAATCGATGTAATGATAGGTAATTAGAAAATAGGGCAAATCAAAGTCCCAGTTCAAATCGGTTACGGTTCCATCGGAACGATACTCGCGGGTATGCAGACGCGGGATGATAAATCCGCCGGCACTGAATCCCAGATAGTGATTCTCGGCAATGGCATCGGTACGGAACCAGGCTTCCGCCGAATCCATGCGTCGAAACGAATCGCCGTCCACCGCATTCAGTATGTACGGACTCAGAGTTGTGCGAAAGCGATCAATGCCTTTGCTGAAACGATTGGGTACGCGACTGCCGACCGCATAAGTGACGCCGACTTCATAATTCTCGGCCCATAGCCATTGTGAAGGCGCCCAGAACAATATCAGCAGTACGATCAGTCTAAACAGAGTAAGCGTGCGCATGGGGAAACGCTCATTGCTTCCGCAGAGCTTCGATTGGTTATGCTTCTGTCCGTGTATCAAATCAATCCGTGAAACACGGGCCGGATTTTTAATTGACCGCACCATTGCCCGCCCACCTCTCAGAAGTGTATGTCGCCCCTTGAACTTCGTGATTCCATGCTGGTCCCGTTTGCGTTATTATTCGCGTTGGGCGGCCTGTATTTGACCATTCGATTGCGATTGTATCGATTTCCGTACAATTTTCTGGGAATCAAACTCCTGTCCGGCACACTTGACTGGAAGGCCAAAAAAGGCAAGCTTTCACCCGTCGAAGCCATTTCGGCCGGCAGCGGCTATCAAATGACGGTCGGTGCTCTGCTGGGAGGTATACTGGCGTATGTGCTGGCCGGTCCCGGCATTCTATTCTGGATCTGGGTCAGTTGTTTTCTGGTGATGCCGTTTGATTTTGTAGCCGGCAATTTATCCAATCGGGCGCGTCTGAAAGGACCGCGCAATGTGCCCCTGCTCGGACCGGCGCGATACATCCACCAGGGTCTGCGCGGACGCTGGCTTGCTTTCCTGTTCGCGGTCTTGTTTATCATCACCGCTCTGATTATGGGGGGAGCATTTCCGGTGGTGGTCGCTCATCACTATATGCAGACTGTGTTCCCCATTTCGGCCGCATCGCTGGGCATATCCCTCGGCATTTTATGGATTTTCATGGTGGCCGGAGGCATTCGGCGTATTGGTGTGGCGGCCCGGTACACGGTAAGCTACAGCGGCGTGATTGCGATTGTAGCGTTAGTGTTGCTTTTTGTTTCGTTGTGGTTTGTGCAGGATTTTCGCGCCACTCGCATCAACATACTGGATTTTTTCGGTCATGCGATTTACACCATCATCCCGGGCAATCGAATTGAATTGGTACAGAAAGCCATGGGTGTGATTACATTCTGGGTGTTGACCGGCAATGCCGGCGGAACCCTGGCCACGCTGACCGGCGCCATTCGCACAAACTTTCCGGCCAAAGCGGGTCTGGCATCCATGCCTTCGGCCATGATTGCCGCGTTCTTGTTTGCGCCGATAGCCGTATATCTGGGGTGGGCTTTTTACGCCGAACTGGATACGGCACGATTATTGGAGCGCGTTTTAAATAATCCCGGTCACAGCTCGCAATGGGTGGGATACATATCCGCTTTAGCACTGCTGGGCTTCAGTCTGGCGGCCCTGGGCGGCTGGAGCTACGCCGGTCAGCAGGCCGCTCGCTTCCTGGGCGGTACCATTCCCGCTACGGCGTTTTATATAATGTTTTTAATAACCATCATCGGCACGGGATTGCTGCTGGAACTGGATCGCATCGGATTTGTCGAAATCCTGGCGGTCAGTATGATATGGTTTATGTTTTCTACTATCATCAACGTGGTCGCCACCATCATGCAAACCGGTGCGGCCCGGGCCGATCTGATCGAATACATGGAAAGTGATCAGGCGCGCATGACCATCTCGCGTGACTTTCTATTGTTATTTTTTCATTTGTTACCGAAAAACCTGGTCAGCCGATTGTTCGGCTATTTTTCCATGTTTCATTTTCCGCGCATTGTACGCCTGCCGTTGCTGCGCTGGTTCGCCCGCACATATAAAATCGATTTAACGGAAGCGGAGAAACCGCTCGAAGAATACGCGTCCTTAAATCAGTTTTTTACCCGCGCCTTAAAACCCGGCATTCGTCCGGTGCATCAAAGCCGGGACGGTGTGGTATCTCCAGTGGACGGAGTACTCTCCCGCATGGGTTACATCAACGACGGATTCATGGTGCAGGCCAAAGGCATCATGTATTCGTTGGAAGATTTATTAGAAGGTTCGGAACAAACGCATTTGTTTGAAGGCGGAACATACTGTGTTCTATATTTGAGTCCGCAGGATTATCATCGCATTCACAGCCCGGTGGAAGGACGCGTGCTTTCGTATACCTACGCCCCCGGACAATTGTTTCCGGTGAATATGCTGGCGGTAAACGATCTGTACGGTTTGTTTCCCAAGAACGAGCGACTGACTTCGTATGTACAGACCGATCACGGTATGGTGGCGGTAGTTAAGGTCGGAGCCACCAACGTGGGTCGCATACGGGTAACGTATGATCGTATTGCCACCAATCGTTGGTTGCGCTTCTGGAAGACGCATATTTATACCCGTCCGCACGTAATGGAGCGAGGTGCGGAACTGGGACGTTTTGAAATGGGTTCCACGGTAATTCTGGTATTTGAACGCGATTGCTTTGAGTTCGATAAAACCGTACACGAGAATATGCGTGTGTGCTATGGGCAACTGATTGGAAAATTGAAAGAACCGGGTCGGACTGCGGGCTCAAGTCCGTCGGACAGCGTAAGGCGTTCCAAAAAACGCGGCAAACAATCAGCCGGTAAATCCCACAGTGCCGCCCGAACCGGAGCCACGCCCCGACGCAAATCGCTTTCGAAGAACTCTCAAGCCGATAAAAACGGAAAGTCATCGCGAAATGGTGGACCGCAGGCTGGATCGAGCGGCAGGAATTCCGGATCGGCCGGCACTTCCGGTCGCAGTCGCGGGCGTAAGAAAAAGTAACACCAAAAATGTCGTAAATATGAAATTCAGTTGTTGATATTATTTCGGTTCTTGTGAATTATCGTTGCGGGGCGGGCGGAATATAATATCATTTCGTACGCTGGAAATAGAAAGTGCCGTGCGAGAATGGTAATATTTCAAGACAATCCGCGTTCCTTTCGGAGAAGATCCTATATGCGCTATGTACCGGTATTGAGCACTGACGGCGAAATCAATCGAAACATCGAAAAAATATGCGCGAATATCGAAGATTTTGAACCGGTCTTTTTTTCCGACAAAGATGCGTTCGTACATTATCTGAACTATGAAATTCCGGAAATAGACATCATCAATTATTCCGATTCGGAAGCGCACATCGATCAGACTCTGGAAGCCATTAAAAGCGATCCCTGGTTGCACTACGGTGGCAGCGTTATTTTATACCGGGACATTAACGAGCCCGAATTGAACGAGCAGTTGGGCGGCGTGAATATCATAGCGCTGATCCATACGTCCCGCTTGAACGCCTACCTTCCCCGGGTCTTTCACGTATTGAATCAAAATAGAAGTATTCTTTTTCAAAGAGATATTCATGCCTTGTTACAATCGAACTTATCCGGCACTTTTGAATTGATGAATGATCCTTTCGATGCCGCTACCTATTCCAATCTGTTGAGCAACTTTCTGTATAATTCCAACCTGATTGCCAGTGAGGCGCGCGATACGTTTTATTCGGCGCTCATGGAGCTATTGATGAACTCCATCGAGCACGGTAACTGCAATATTTCACACGATGAAAAGACCGCTTATCTGGCGCAGAATCAGGATATCATCGGATTAATTCGCAGCAAGCTGGAAGATCCGTTT